>CAYZLP010000140.1:0-1730 GCA_964478635.1 uncultured Caldilineaceae bacterium | reverse complement strand
GTCAGGGTGGCGTTGCGGTGCAGCAGCAGCATGGCGACCGGCAGCCCCACAATGTTGCTGCGTCCCAACACGACCGCACGCTTGCCCTCAATCTCCACGCCGATCCGGTCCAGCAGTTCGATGCAGCCCTTGGGCGTACAGGGTACGAAGAGCGGATCGCGGCGCTTCATCGAGAGGCGCCCGATATTGAGCGGGTGGAAGCCGTCCACGTCCTTCTCAATGCTGATGGCGCCGAGGATGGTCTCGTCATCGATGTGGTCGGGGAGGGGCAACTGGACGAGGATCCCGTCCACCAGGGGATTGGCGTTCAGATCCTGGACCAGGCGCAGCAGTTCGTCCTGGCTGATATCGGCCGTTACGTCGTGGCTGAAAGAGGTAATGCCGACTTCTTCACAGGCTCGCTTTTTCATGCGCACGTAGGTGGCCGAATCCTTGCGCTCGCCAACCAACACCGTGGCCAGGCCGGGCACGCGCCCGGTCTTGGCCCGCATGTCGGCTACTTCGGCGGCGATTTCTTCACGAATGGTGGCGGCAATGGCCTTGCCGTCGATGATTTCTGCGGTCATGATCGCTTCCTTCGCTGGAGATTGATCGGTCGCTGGATCCTTGACTTGTGGCGGCAGAGTGGTTCTCAAAGTGTAACATGCAGGCTGGAAGTGGGACAACCCTGCAAGGTTGATGTACCATTGCAGTTGGCATATACAAGACTGCCGCCCGCCCCGATCCGGAGCAGAGGAATCGCCCATGCAAACTGAACGTCTCTATTACAGCGATGCCTACAAGACCGAATTTGACGCGACCATTGTACGGATAACGCAGCATGACGACCGGCCGGCCGTCGTTCTGGATCGCAGTTGCTTCTACCCAACCTCAGGCGGCCAGCCTCACGACCTGGGCGAACTGGGCGGCGCTTCAGTCAGTGATGTGATTGTCGATCAGGATAATGACGGCGTCTCCGGCAGCGGCGGCGAGGTTGTCCACGTCCTGGATCGGCTGCCGGCTGAGGCTGCAACGGGCCGGACTGTCCACGGCATGGTAGATTGGCCCCGGCGCTACGATCACATGCAGCAGCATTCGGGCCAACATCTGCTATCCCAGGTCTTTGTGGCATCGCTCGGCCTGGAGACGGTCTCGGTTCACTTCGGCAGCGCGGTCAGCACGGTTGAACTGGCGGTCGAGACGCTGGACGATGCCGACCTGTACGCAGTTGAAGCAGCGGCCAACGCCCGTGTCTTTGACAATCTGCCCATTCGCACCTATTTCGTGGATGAGACCGGACTTGCCAAGCTACCCCTGCGCAAGCCGCCGGCCGTGCAGGGCAAGATCCGCATTGTCGAAATTGAAGCATTCGACTACTCGGCGTGCGGCGGCACCCATGTCCGGCGCACGGGCGAGATTGGACCGATCAAGCTCGTGGGCCAGGAGAAGATCCGCGGACACACCCGGATTGCCTTCCTCTGCGGCCGGCGCGCGCTGGACGATTATGCGCGCAAGAGCCGCATCGTGGGCGAAGTTGCCGCGCGCTTCAGCACCGACCCCGAAGAGGCGCCTCAGCTCATCACCCGGCTGCAGGCGGACAACAAGCGCCTGCAGCGCGAGCTGGCAACGGCCACGGCGCGCCTACTGGCCCACGATGCGGCCGGGCTTGCGGCTGCGGCGCCGCTGGTGGGTGATGTTCGCCTCGTCGCCACGACGCTGAGCGCTTGTCCGCCGGCCGACTTGAAAATTCT
>CAYZLP010000139.1:0-9163 GCA_964478635.1 uncultured Caldilineaceae bacterium | reverse complement strand
TTGGATGGTTCTCGCCTTGTATCTGTCATTCTATCATCCGGCATGGCCCCGCGCATGGGTCATCTGCAGTCGATTTTGTGGGACAGATATCCTGGCTCCGGCGGCGCACGCCCAGATTGATATGTTCTGAAAAAAGGGGATTGACAAACGTTTTTCCGTGCCCTAAACTACTTCACGTTTGCTTCGATCGCACCTCATCAACGCAGCCAACCTTACGGTGTAATGAAACCACGAATATCGTGGAGTTGGTTATCAGTCTAACATCTCTGGCCAGCGAGACCGCCCGGCTGTCAGCCAAATCCGCGAAACACATGATCTCGCAGTAGTCGTAGGTGCGGTTGGAAACCGCACGAACTTCGAGAAAGACCAGAGGTACATGGAGCCCGTGCGGTTTTTGGCCGCATCTACGGCATTGCCCGATTCATTTCTCAATGTCCAGGTAGCCGGATCCGCAAACGCACGATCTCGCAGAGTCGTCAGGTTGGGCCGGAAAGGAAAGTAGTGAGGAAATGCGGTATTTCTTAAACTGCCGTACGCTACGGCTGTCAGCGCTTACGCTATTGCTCGTTCTTGCGCCGTTTGTGCCTGAGGCATTGCACGCGCAATCAGCGCCCCCCACTGACTCCGAGCCAGCGGCAGCGCAACGGTCATCCGGTTGGCCCTTTGCCTGGCCTTCATGGCTCCGGCCGATTCCCACCCCAACGCCGGCAGCCACGCCGGAAGCGGTGGATGAAGCCCTGGCGGCGGCGGGGCGCGAGGTCTTTCTGGCCAACTACTGCGGCACGTGCCATACGCTTGCCGCTGCCGAAAGCCGGGGCGTCTTCGGTCCGTCCCACGATCATCTTGCCACGACGGCTCTGGAACGAATTGCCGATCCCGATTACGGCGGCGCAGCCACCACGCCGGAGGAATACATCCGCGAAAGCATTGTGGAACCCGCCGCCTATGCAGCACCGAACGACTCATTTGCCCGTCAGCCCATGCCACCCTATACCTATCTCTCCGCCACAGATTTGGAGGCACTCGTCTATTTCTTGCTTCAGCAGGAGTAAGCGTTAATTCATTTTCACTTTGGGGAGGAGCTACATGAAACGCACATTTCGAGTTGGTTTGCTCTGGTTGGTTGTCCTGGCGCTCGTCGCAGCCGCGCTACCCTTCGGCGCGGTCGCGCTCGCGCAAGATGGACCTGAAGTCATCGCAGAAGGACTGAATGGCCCTATGGGCGTGTTGGTTGACCCGAACGGCGATATTTGGGTGATTGATTCGGGTTTGGGTGGAGAGGAAGCGCTTGAAGTGATCAACCCGGAGACCGGGGAGACGCTCCAGGGAACCTTGGGCAATACATCACGCATCGTCAAGATTAGCGCAGCCGACGGTAGCATGACCGAAGTCGCTTCGTTGCCATCTGTAGCCAGCGAAGCCGGCGCCAGCGGCGGCGGACGCCTGGCCCTGGTCGACGGCACGCTCTATGCGACTGTCGGCGAGTGGCTGGCCGATGCCGCAACCGATCCGCCGGCCGACGCGGGGCTGGCCACCCTGGTGACTGTCAACGACGACGGCTCGACCACAGAAGTTGCCCAGTTCTGGCCTTACGAGCGCGATGTCAATCCCTATCCTCCGGTCCTACATGCCCATCCCTACGGCGTCATTGGCGGTCCTGACGGCAATATTTGGGTGGCCGATGCCGGCGGCAATGCGCTGCAGGTCGTCGATCCGACCACAGGCGAAATCAGCAGCTTTGCCGTTTTCGAGCCACTGCCCGGCGTCTTTCCCCGCCCCGAATACGACATGCAGCTTCTGACCGATCCGGTCCCGACTGCCGTGACCATCGGTGCAGATGGCGGACTCTACGTGAGCTTGTTGTCGGGTGCGCCCTTCATCCCGGGCAGCGCCAAGGTCCTGGCCGTAGCCGACGACGGCTCCTTCAGCGACTTTGCCACCGGTCTGACCATGCTCACTGATTTGCGCACGGGGCCGGATGGCAACCTGTACGCCGCCCAGTTCGGCCTCTTCACGGAACAAGGACCCATGCCCGGAAGCGGCGCAGTGATCCGCGTGAAAGAAGGTGGAGACTCCGAAGTGGTGGTCAGCGGGCTCGATTTTGTGACGTCCCTCGATTTCAATGCCGACGGGGATGCCTATGTAACCGTCAACGGTGTCGGGGCGCCCGGTTCGGGCCAGGTCGTCAAGTTCGCCGGCCTGACGGACATGGCAGGAACATCCGTTAGCGAAGTGATGGCAGCTATGGCCCCGCCGGCGGGAGACGCCATGGGCGAAGCAACGGCCGAAGCGACTGAGGAGGCCATGGAAGAGGCGACTCCTGCAGCCACCGAAGAAGCCGCGGAAGAGGCAGCTGCCGAGGCCACACCGGCCCCTGCGGAAGAGACCGAAGCAACGGCCGCAGCGACAGAGGAGGCCATGGAGGAAGCCACGCCCGCGCCCACTGAAGAAGCCATGGAAGAAGCCGCCGAAGGCGTCACACCTGAGACGCTGCCCGTGACCGGCGCTGCAACCGGCGCCGTACCCTTCGCCGTAGCCGGGCTGGTCCTGGCGATGCTGGGCGGTTTAGTGGTTGTCAAGCGATGGCGGAAGAAGTAGGGAAGTGATATTCGTGACAGTCACCGGCAGAACGACCCTTTGAGGGAAAAGGCGCCTGAAGCCGACAACTGTCATGGAGGCAGCGCCCCTTGCCATTCCGGGATTCGCCGCAAAATTCGTCGCATAGCGTAACGTACGCCGGCGAATCCCGGAATGAGGAAGCCTCTACATTTCAAAGCGAATGTCGGCGTTAGCGCCTGCCGGTTTCTCTCCGATAGTTTTGCCCCGCAACACGGCCAGCAAGGCCAGCGTCAGCTCCTTGGTCTCCAACCGCACGGCCTGTTCTTCCAAAATTGGCCCCACACAGGACGGACAGCCATGGGGGCAAGGACACGTTTCCACCAGTTCTGCGGCAGCCTGCATGAGGGTGTCATGTAACTCATAGAGGCGCGCGCTGAAGCCCAAGCCGGCCGCAATCCGCTCGAAGAGGTAGAGGGTCGGCAGCTGCCTCGAGTCTGTCCGAAAACTTTCCGCGGCAAACGCACTGGCCGGAAAGGAGTCGGGACTCATAACCGAATTTTCGGATAGGCTGTTGGGCGCCGCCTCGGTTGCCGTATCCGCCGGCTCGCCCCGCATGACCGCTACCCCTAGGTCCGAGCGGTCACACATGAGGTGCAGGGGCGCTAAATTGGCCAGGGCATAGGCCAGACCGTCCAGGCCGCTGCGCACGCGCACGGTCGATTCCAGGCGCTGGTGGCACGCGCGGCAGAGCAATTTCAGGTTGTCCAGCCGGTTGGCTTCTTTGTACGCCTCATTGACGCCGGCTACGTAACCAAAGGTGCGAAAGGGCATGAGGTGATGTACGTCATGCTGGCGCATGGCGGATTCGGGCGCGCCGCACTGGCTGCACCGGTAATGGTCCCGGGCCCGGACCTTGGCCCGGACCTCCTGCCAGTTGGGACCGTAATCGTTGATCGAATCATGCCACTGTCCGGCCTGGGCCAACAGACGTTGGGCCGCAGGCGTGATGCTGAACCAGTAGCCGCTCGTATCGAGCTCTTGGGGGACATATTCCAGCGGTTGGACGCCGACCGTTTCGTGGGTGAAGCGCTTGATCCGCCGGAACCCCACCACCTGGGAGGAAACCAGCAGTTCGCCGTGGGCGACCTCTGCACCGTGGCTCACCCGGTTGTCGTGGACGGCCAGCACATCGATCTCGGTTTCGGTGCTGGCTTCGGTGTAGAAGTCGACCCGCACCGGCTGCGCCTGGGCCACGTTGGCCTCGAGATCGAGGCCCTGAATCAGATAGCTATCGCCCTGGTGAATGTAAATTGCGCCGTCGTGCACGAGAAAAGGCGCGCTGGCATGGTCCACCTCGCCGATCACGCGAGGTTCTCCGTCGTCCGAGCTCTGGATAACAACGCTGTCGCTGCCGCTGCTGCGCAGGCTCACGCTGCGGGCGGGATAGCCTTCGCCGTTCCAGAGCAGGCGCGGACCGGCGGGCTGAAGGTCACCCTGCTCGGCCAGCAGCGCCAATACATCGTCAGTGAAGACGCAGTTGCCGAAGCGTTCACCGCTTTGGAACGGCAGCTCAAACGCGGCGCAGCGCATATGATCGACCAGCAGCATGAGGTTGTCGGGATTGATCAGGGCATGTTCGGGTGATTGAGCAAAGAGAAATTCAGGATGCTGGATGACGTACTGATCCAGAGGACCGGCTGTGGCCACCAGGATGGCCAGGGCAGCATCCCGGGTGCGCCCGGCCCGGCCCATCTGCTGCCACGATGCTGCGATGCTGCCTGGATAGCCGCACAGCACGGCCGCCTGCAGTTGACCGATGTCGATCCCCAACTCCAGCGCATTCGTCGCCACCACGGCCCGCACTGCACCGCTACGCAGTCCCGCCTCGATCGCGCGCCGCTCGGTGGGAAGGTAGCCGCCCCGATAGCCCCGAATTGAAGATTGGAGATTGGAGATTGAAGATTGGGGGGCGCCGGCTTCGTCCTCCGCGCCAATTGTCAATCTTGAATCTTCAATCTGCCCCCTCAATCTGTCCCGGAGGTAAGTCAACAACACCTCCGTCGTCTGGCGGGCCCGGCCGAAGACGATGGACTGAACGCCGGCCAGAACGCAGCGCGCGGCCAGTTCCTGGGCTTCCAGCGTGCTGGAGCGGCGCAGGCCGTGCTCCGGGTCGAAAACCGGCGGATTGTAGAGAATGATGTGCTTCTCGCCCCGGGGCGCGCCGTTCTGCTCGACCAGTTCGACGGGCGCCTCGACGAGGCGTGTGGCCAGTTCCCGGGGGTTGGCAATGGTGGCGCTGGTGCAGATAAACCGAGGCCGCGCGCCGTAGTGGGCGCAAAGCCGCTGCAGGCGGCGCAGCACATTCGCCATGTGGCTGCCGAAGATGCCCCGATAGATATGCATCTCATCGATGACCACATAACGCAGACCGCTGAGAAATTCCGCCCACTGGGTGTGGTAGGGCAAGATCCCCACGTGCAGCATATCGGGGTTCGTGAGGATGATGCGGCTGGCGCGACGGATGGCCGCGCGCCGGGCAGAGGGGGTGTCGCCGTCGTAGGTGGATATGAGCGATTGGGGGAGCGGGAGATGGGGTGATTGTTCACTATGGCCAGTCCCCCCATCCCCCGTTCGCTCAATCTCAGCCAGAAAATCCCCCAATTCCGCCATCTGATCCTGAGCCAGGGCCTTGGTGGGGAAAAGGTAGAGCGCGCGGGCGTCGGGAACGGTGAGCAGGCTGTGGAGGACGGGCAGGTTGTAGCAGAGGGTCTTGCCGCTGGCCGTGGGCGTAACGACCGCAACATTGCGGCCGGCCAGCGCATGATTTACGGCGTCGGCTTGATGGGTGTAGAGTTGAGCAATGCCGCGGGCGGCCAGCGCCGCTTGTAAAATGGGATGAAGCGTTGGGGACGTTGGCGCGTAGCGAGCTTGCCGTGCGTGGAGCGTGCGCCACGCGACGACGTTGGCCATGAAGCGGTCGTCGCCGCGCAGGTCGCGTAAGAGTTGGTCAATGGCCATCATGCGGATGGAAAAGCTGATCTCGGTGCCAGCAGAACATCACATAGAAGCACTACGTCAAGTCGTCTAGAGTCACGTTGAGAGCCGCAGCAATTCTCTGCAAAACCTGGATTGAAGCGCTGCGCTTGCCTCCTTCAAGTTGCGATAAATAGGGTTTGCTGATGTTGGTACGATCCGCCAATTCCTGTTGCGTAAGTTTGCGATGCATGCGCCAAACGCGAATTGGATTCTCACCATCCAGCAATGCGAAGGTCACTTCAGCCGGAATCAACTCTTCCCCAGCAGCAATGCGCTCCAACGCATCATCATAGGCGCGTACATCTTCCAGCGCTTCAGCCGCCTGGATGAGTTTTTCATATTCATGATAGGGAATGACGGCCCATTCAGGCCGGCCATCCTTCTGTATGATTTGTACGCTCATCAATACGCGCCCCCTCTTGGAGCTATCTTGAGAACCAACACAACGAGTTTGTCATCATCTAGGCTGTAGAGGATTCGCCAATCCCCCACCCGCAGACGAAAACCCGGCCGGCCCTGCAGTTTCGTCACATTATTGTGACGACCATACGGATCAGCGGCGATCTGCAGCAACTTCGCACGAATGCGATGCGAGAGATTCTTCGGCATTCTGCGCAACGCTTTGTCCGCTTCTTTGGTGAATATGATGCCGTACATACTGCAATGTTAACATATGGCTAACTCACCTGCAAACCTCATGGCGACAGGCGCACAACCTCCCAGCTGTCGTTCACGGTACGCAGAAAGCGGAGCCGGTCGTGCAAACGGTGGGGACCGCCCTGCCAGAATTCAAACATCACGGGCTTCAAACGATAACCGCCCCAGAAGGGTGGGCGCGCCGGCTCTTCGCCGGCATATTGCTCGACTAGCTCGGCGTGGCGGCTTTCCAGCACCGACCGATCGGGAATTACCCGGCTTTGGGCCGACACCCAGGCGCCCAGGCGGCTGCCTTTGGGCCGGCTTTGGTAATAGGCGTCGGACTCCGCCGGCGTGAGCTTGGCGACCGTGCCTTCAATGCGAATCTGCCGCTCCAACGCGCCCCACCAGAAGACCAGGGAGGCCCAGGGATTCTCGGCAAGTTCAAGGGCTTTGCGGCTTTCATAGTTGGTGAAGAACTCAAAGCCCCGTTCGTCAAAGCCCTTGAGCAAGATCATGCGCGCCGACGGCCGGCCCCGGCTATCGGCCGTGGCCAGCGTCATGGCGTTGGGCTCATGCATGCCGCCGGCTGCCGCTTCCTGCAGCCATTCCCCGAAGAGTGAGAACGGGTTATCCCCAACATTCTCTTCCAGCAAGCGGCCCCGCTCATATTCCTTGCGTACGTCTGAAAAATGTAGCGCCATACCACGTTCCTCCCAATCAATCAGGCTTCTACCAGGTGCTGCGCGCCTTCTTGCCCATGAGATCACTTAATTTGACTTGGGCTTCCTCCGCCGCTGCGCTCTCCTGCCATTCGCCCAGATAGGGCGCGACCCGGCCATTCACCGGCAAGCCACGGCCGTCGACGAAGCCGAGTTGGCGCAGACGATAGCGCCGGGCCGAGAAGATGGCGTCTTCGGCCCGGATGCGCCGGGCCGATTTTTTCATAAAGTAGCGCATGAAAGGCCAGCCCTTGTCGGGCACGACCGTATTCGGTACGTGATAGATCTCATGGATGATGGTGCGGTCGGCGCTGAGGGGCGTCAAATGGCTCTCGATGACCAGACCCACGGCCAGACCGTCGTAGACTTCGTTGCGGATCTGAAAGGGCGTCGGCGCCCAGACCCGGGTGCGGGTGATGAGGGACTTGCCCAGAGGCAGCTTGTAGCCCAGTTCGACCAGGTTGATCTCTCCCTCGCGGCCCAGGTGTTCACAGTGATTGAATACCGTCTCGTGGTATTCGGCCGGGTGCAAAAAGTCCAGGTAGTTTTCCTGCACGTGATAGACATCCGAGTCGATCTCGATGTCGAACCAGAAAGAGAGCGCATCGTCCGGCCGGACCTGGAGGGGCGGCATCGTGATCTGATCCAGATCCCACGGCAGGCGCACCCAGAGCAGAATGCCGTCGTCATGGGCCAGATAGCGGGGCAGCTTGAGGCGCGGTCGCTCCAGGCAATAGCCATTGCGAAACTGCCACCCATGCCACGGACAGGTCAGGGTGCCGTCGGCCGTCACCCGCCCTTCGCCCAGGGGACCGCCCCAATGAGGACAGACGGCTGAAGCCGCGTGAACCCGGTGCGTGTCATCCTGGGTGCGCCAGAAGACGATCTCCTGGTCGGCGATGGTACAGTTGAGGGTACCGCCCGGCTTGAGGGCCTCGCTGAAGGCCGCCACATACCACTGGCCGGCATGGGGATTTTCGGAATCCTGGGGTGTCTGAGCGTTTTCGAATGGCTGGGCGGGCCCGTTGGCATGGCCGCCGTTGGCGGCATTCTCCTGCATGATACGACTCTCCAAAACTGGGTTTGGTGATGAAGGATTGCCTTATGCTGCTCACCCCATAGTATACTTGATTTTCTTTCCGCAGACTGTAACGATCTTCCGCGAGGAGTTCATTGATGACCAACATCGTCTACATTGCCACGAGCCTCGACGGCTATATTGCTGCCGAAGACGGCGGGTTGGACTGGCTGCAGGAAGCGCCTAATCCCGAGGGGAGCGACTTCGGCTTTGGGGCATTCATGGACCGGATCGATGCGCTGGTGATGGGCCGCAACACCTATGAGACCGTGCTCACCTTTGGCGATTGGCCCTATTCCAAGCCGGTTTTCGTCGTCAGCAGCACCCTGCGCGACGTGCCGGCGCACCTGGCCGACCGGGTTGAGATCGTGAAAGGTGAGCCTCAGAACCTTGTCGCGCAACTGGCGGACCGCGGCTTCAACACGCTCTATATTGACGGCGGCGTGACGATCCAGCGCTTCCTGGCCGCCGACCTCATCGATGAACTGATCATCACGCGCGTACCGATTCTCCTGGGCGGAGGGTATCCGCTCTTTGACCGGCTCGCACAACCGCTGCGCTTTCGCCATGTGGAGACGGAAGTGCTCAACGACACGTTGGTGAAGAGCCGGTACGTGCGCGTGCGGTGACGATGCATCCGCGGTAGAAACGCTGCCATGCAACGTCTCTACGACCCCCCGATACGCATGGCGCCCAAATGGTAGAGAAGGGCCGCGCCGGTCCGAATGCCGTCGATGAAGCGGTCGACTTCCAGATTTTCATTGGGCGAGTGGTTGGCTTCATCCGGGTTGGCGTAGGGAATCAGGAACGCCGGCACGCCGAGAATCTTGGTAAAGGCGTAATCCGGCAGGCTGCCTCCTTTGGCCGGCGTCAACAACGGCTCCTCGCCCCGTCCGTCCCGTACCGCTTGCTGCAAAGGGGCGGTGAAGGGTGAATCCAGGGGCGTCTTGGATGGATCCATGCCCCCCTGGCGGATAAAGGTCACCTCGGGCGCATGCCGCCGCACGTGGGCTTCAACTTTGTCCAGAATATCGTCGACCGTTTGGGCTTCGATCAGCCGGATGTCGCACTTGCAGAAGGCTTCACTCGGCAACACGGTCTTGGTTCCCTGCCCGCCGTAGCCGCCATGGAA
>CAYZLP010000138.1:0-9174 GCA_964478635.1 uncultured Caldilineaceae bacterium | reverse complement strand
TGGTTGGGTCCGTTTCATTGCGATATTTGACTGGGAACGGCGCATGGGAGGAAGCCCGAATGGCTTCCTCCCATGCGCCGGCAATTTAGGACATGCTAGGCACGGACCGTTTCCGGTCTAGCATCGTGCGGTCTACTCGGTTGCCGGCAGCAGCACGAGGTCGATCACGTGAATGACACCATTGGCGCTCTTCACGTCAGGCGTGGCGACGACCGCGTCGTTCACGGTCACCGTACCGTCTTCGGCAACGCCGATTTTCAAAGCGCCGCCGCCCAGCGTCTCGACTTCCATACCGTCTTCCAGGGCGTCGGAGAAGACATCACCAGCCACCACGTGGTAGAGCAGGATATCGGTCAGGAGACCTTCCGGATCGGCCAGCGCGGCTTCCAGCGTAGCCGGATCCAGGGCCGTGAACGCGTCGTCGCTCGGCGCGAAGACGGTGAAGGGGCCTTCCCCGGCCAGCGTTTCGGCCAGGCCGGCTTCGGTCACGGCCGTCACCAGCGTCTCAAAGGCGCCGGCAGCCACGGCCGTGTCTACGATGTTCGGCAGCATGCCCCGGGCGGGATCCAGGCCGATGGCGCCCGCCATGCAGAAGAAGACTTCGATGTTCTCCTGAATGCGGCCCAGGCACTCGGAGCCCGGTCCGTGGGCGTAAACCGGGACGGACTGTAGGGTGTGGACGCTGCTATTGGCGCCTTCGGGCAGGTTACCGCCCAGCTGCAGGCCATTGGGATCGTCTTCCGGATTGTTGGTCGTGATCTCCACGGCATCATCGCCTTCGCCTACTTCTTCCACGAGGCTGGGGACGCGATAGACCTCGCTCACCTGGTAGTCCTCCGTGAAAACCGGATTTTCGACTTTGCCCTGGGCCAGCGCGATGGTCGGCGCCCAGTCATCGGGGAAGAAGTCACCATCCGCATCTTCATAGGTAGGGAAGCCGGCGTCCTGATAGATGCGGATCGCGTTGCGGCGTTCAGAGTCATCCGCTGCCGCGTTGAAGGCTTCCGTATCGACCGTCCCGAAGACGTCATAGCTATGGGCGTGGTCGCTGGTCACGATGATCAGCGTATCCGGCGCGTTGGCCTCCACCCACTCGACGGCGGCGGCCACGGCCCGCTCGAACTCAATGGTGTCGGCCAGGGCGCGGTCGAAGTCCATGGGATGAAGCGCCTTGTCAATGCTGGCGCCTTCGACTTCCAGGTAAAAGCCGTTCTCGTTCTGGGAGAGCACGGCCAGCGCCGCCAGCGTCATTTCGTCCAGATCCGGCTGATCCGGGAACTCGGTCGAATTTTCGGTGAAGACGTGGCGATCCAGCCAGACATCCATGTGATTCGGATGAAAGATGCCCATGAGGCGTTCCGGCAGTTCACCGCTATTCACGGCCTCATCCAACTCTTCGCCGGTGGTAATGACGGTGTAGCCGGCGGCTTCGTATTCGTTGAAGAGATCCCGCTCGTCACCGCGACGGGAGCCGTCGACGCTAGCCGGCAGCATGTTGCGCGCACCGCCGCCCATGATCACGGCGGGCAGCAGGCCCTCATCCAGCGGCTGAGCCAGGTAGGCGTTTATGCTGCTGTTGCTGCGGTCGCGACCGTAGCCGTAGACGCCATTCGGCGTCGCATCGCCCCAGTGAGAATTGGTGACGATGCCGACGCTCTTGCCCATCAGACGGGTAACCAGGTACGCGAACTTCTCCGTACGGGGATCATCCAGCTTGTCGTAGGAGGTGTCGGGATAGACGCCGTTGGCATTCACTGCCGTCTTGTGGCCGGTGTTGTAGGAGCTGGCGCTGTTGGCGCTGTCGGTGATGACGCTGTCGATCCCGGACGTGTGGAGCATGCCGAGCTCCTCAAAATCCTCAAAGACCAGGTTGCCGCCGTAGGTGCCCTGATCGATGCCGCGTGACATGAGGCGCGCCGCCGTGTAGACAGCCGTGCTGCCGCCGTCGGCAATGAAGAGAATGACGTTCTTCGCGCCGGCCGCCGATTGCGGTTCACGCACGATCCAGTTGGCGGATGTTTCTGAACCGTCGGCCGTCACCACGACTTCGTACTCGCCCGGCTCACTGAAGGATACCTGTCGCCAGGTAGTTACGTTGGAGGTCACAACCGTCTCCGGATCGACCTCAGCAAGCTCCTCTTCATCCGCGGCCTCTTCGCTGAACTGCCAGCTTTCCTGTTGGGCTTCAGCGCCAAAGAAGTCGCTGACCGCTTCGCCATTGATCGTGACGGCGAAGTCTTCGGGCAGGGCTTCCGAATGGACCTCGACCCGGATGTCAAACATGACGCCTGGCAGGAAGTTGGCATTGTTAACGGGCAGAATGAGAATGGGCGTCGTCTCCGTGTCATCCTGCGCCAGGACGCCCATTGGCATGAGGCTAAAGAGCATAGCAGCGATCAGGAGCAGTGAGCCAAGACTCACCGCCCGGGGTTTGGGACGGAAATTCATACGATGGTTTCTCCTGTGCGTTAGAAATGAGCGAACGGTCTAGCCAAACTTAGTGGCCGTAGTGCGCAGACTCCTCTCAGTGAAACGAGAATCGTAAGACCATGACGCTTCACACACCATGGCGCACGCGAAACACTGTGACGAGTCACTCCCGACAGGATGATGGAGCAGTTTTAAGGAATTGAGGTAAGCAGGTTAATGGTCAAATAAAGTTCTGTTAAATTGAGGGATGAGGGAGAACGAAGAAGCTAGCAAATCCCGGCGGAAATGGTTCGACAGATTCTGCCAGTGGTAGAGACGCCGAATTTCCGCCGTGGTATTTACGCCGCAATGTAATAGATTCTTTCCATGTCATCAACATTTGCACCCCAAACGACACTGCGGCTGGCCTGGCGACATGCCCGCCGGCGGCCCCTCCAGAGTCTCTTTTTTGTCATCGGCGTCGCCATTGGCGTGGCCATGATCATTGCCATCGACCTGGCCAACGGCGCGGCCGCCCGGGCCTTCGATCTCGGGACCGAGACCGTTACCGGCCGCGCCACCCATCAAATCGTAGGCGGTCCCGCCGGACTGGACGAAAACCTCTACAGAGAACTAAGGCGTGACGTGGGCTATCGCTTAAGCGCGCCGGTAGTGGAAAGTTACGTGGTGGTTGAAGCGCTGGACGGCCAGCCCATGCGGTTGCTGGGCATCGATCCCTTTGCCGAGGCGCCCTTTCGCAGCTACCTGGGCGGCACCGAACGCGCCTCCGACCAAAATGAAGCGTCGAATGATTACCTCGCCGACCTCATGGCGCGCCCCGATACGATTCTCCTGAGCACGGCCGTGGCTGAGCGTTACGGCCTGGCCTTGGGCGACATGGTGGAGGCGCGCCTGGGCACGTCCAGCCGTGGGCTGGAAATCGTCGGCCTGCTGGCCCCTTCCGATGATCTCAGTCGGCGCGCGCTGGACGGCTTGCTGATTGCCGATATCGCCACCGCGCAAGAAGTACTGGACCGGGTCGGCCGGCTGGACCGCATAGACCTGATCATTCCAGAGGGCCCTGCAGGTGAGGCCGCCCTGGCGGAGATCCAAGATATCTTGCCGGCCGGAGCTCGGGTAGAGACGGCGGCAGCGCGCAGCGGCACGGTCAACGAAATGACGGCTGCCTTTCGCCTCAACCTGGCCGCGCTCAGTCTCTTGGCCCTGGTTGTCGGCGTCTTTCTAATCTACAACACCGTTACCTTCAGCGTCGTCCAGCGGCGCCCCGTTCTCGGTAGCCTCCGGGCGCTGGGCATGACCCGGCGGGAAATTTTCGCGATCATCCTGGCCGAGGCAGCCGTGCTCGGCATCATCGGTGCACTGTTGGGGGTCGGTCTGGGCGTGTTGCTGGGGCGCGGCGCGGTGCAGTTGGTGACACAGACCGTCAACGATCTTTTCTTCGTCGTGGCCGTACGCGAGGTACAAATTCCGCCGTGGACGCTGGTCAAGGGCGCCTTGATCGGGGTGGCGGCGGCCCTGGGCGGGGCGTTCGTGCCGGCGCTGGAGGCAACCAGCGTTGCGCCGGCCGGCGCACTCAAGCGCAGTAACGTCGAGGAGCGCACCCGGCGCATCCTGCCCTGGGTTAGCGGTCTGGCCATCCTGTTGCTCTTGCTCGGCGCGCTGCTCCTGATTCCGGAACAGAACCTTGTCATCACCTTTGGCGGTCTTTTTGCCATCATCATCGGCTGCGCCCTGCTCACGCCCGTCATCACGCTGGGGCTGATGAACGGTGTCAGCCGCCTGGTGCAAGACCGGGGCGGCGTCATCAGCCGCATGGCGCCCCGGGGCATTACCCGGGCCCTCAGCCGCACCTCCGTGGCCATGGCGGCGCTCATGGTGGCCGTGAGCGTCATCATCGGCGTGGGCGTCATGATCAGCAGCTTCCGCAATACGGTCGAACTCTGGCTGGATGATGTGCTCCAGGCCGATCTCTACATATCTGCGCCCAGCCTCTCGTCCAGCCAGGCCATGGCAGCACTGCAACCGGAGATTCTGGAGCAGGTTGCCGCATTTCCCTGGGTGACCGAGATTGCCACGACACGCGGTGTGGACGGAGCTGCGCTGCTGGAGGGTGATGAGGGGCCCACAACTGCCGTGCGCCTGGTCGCGCTGAGCAACGATCTGGCCGGCGAGGACCGCCAATATCGGGGCGCGGTCGGAACCTGGCAGGAGACCTGGCAAGCGGCCGAAGCAGGTGGCGTCATCGTCAACGAACCCATGGCAAACCGCCTCAATCTGGCCGTAGGCGATGAACTGCTCCTCCAGACGGATCTGGGCCCGCGCAGCTTTCCCATCGTGGGCATTTCGGTCGATTTCGACGTCAACAACGTCGTCTTCCTGACCGATACAGTCTACCGCAATTTCTGGAATGATGACCTGATCTCGGCCATCGGCGCGTTTGTGGCCGAGGACGTCGATCCGGATGAGGCGGTGAATGAGCTGCGCGCCGCTTTTGCCGGAGAAGCGGAGTTGCTGATTCGCTCCAATCGGGGTACACGGGAAAACGCGCTGGAAGTCTTCGACCGCACTTTTGCGATTACGGTGGCCCTGCAGTTGCTGGCGACCATCGTTGCCTTCATCGGCATTCTCAGCACACTCATGAGCCTGCAGTTGGAGCGTCGGCGCGAGATCGGCGTGCTGCGTTCCACCGGCATGACGCGGGGCCAGCTCTGGCGCCTCTCGCTGTTGGAAACGGGCCTGATCGGTTCCAGCGCTGGCCTCATTGCCATGCCGGTGGGCCTCATTCTGGCCATCGTGCTCATCTACATCATCAACCTGCGGTCTTTCGGCTGGACCTTGCAGATGCAGTTGGACGCGGTCGAGTTCCTTCAGGCTTTTCTGGTTGCGTTGTTGGCCGCGCTCCTCGCCGGTCTCTATCCGGCCTGGCGCATGGGGACAATCCAGCCGGCCGACGCGGTGCGTGCGGAGTAGGGTGAAAGATGGCCGGCGTGAGTTTCACTGGCGCAACGGCTTTGAGTAGACAGGATCCGCTCAGCCAGTGACACTCACGCCGGCAAGCACGTGCATATCTGCACTACTGCATCAGCATGTGCTCCAACGTCTCGGCAACCTGCATATTCTGGGGATTGTCGCTGCGGTTGAGCCGGATCTGGCCGATGACGCGCCGGAGCAAGCCGGGATTCACCTGGGCCAATTCATTGGTCATCTCATACCAGAGGCCGCAGAGTTCCTGGTTCTCATGGGTTGCAGCCATCACGGCGATCTCAGCCGGCGAAGAGGAGCCCGTGCTGGGATTCCCCATGTTCAATCCGAGTTCACGCCAGGCATTGATCCAGTAGTACGAGAGCATGGGATTGATCAGGCCGCGCATGCGGCCCCAGAGGGGATCATCCTCCTGCACCAGCTTGAAGAAGGCCAGATAGTACGGCCGGGAGCGGGCGTAATCACGATGGATCTGGGAGAGTTCGCCGGCGCGTACGGAAGCGTATGAAGCCAGATACCAGCGTAGATCCTCCAGCGTCGCGCCCGTGCGGTTCTCCTCCACGGCTTCCCACTGCAGCTTGCAGGCGCAAAGATAGCTGCGGGCGGAGGCAGCAAAATCCTGCGAGCGTTGGAGCATGGCGGTCTTGGCAAGAGAACGGGCCTTCTCCAGCGTATGCGGCAGGTTATCGGGCAGCGCCATCTGCTTCAGATCGTTGATCACCAGCCCGAATACCGGATCGTCGCGGAAGGGCACACTATTGTAGCCGGGCAGCATGTAGAGGCCCTCATGCTCCTCGATGAGCTCCCGCTGGGCAAGATCCTCCAGCAATTCACCGATGTAGTCCACCTGCTCGCTGTCGTTGAGCAAGATGGCGGCCAATTCGCCATTGTCAATTGGCAGGCCGGCATTGATGACGGCATAGACAAAGCCCGATTCAGCCCGGCGGACAAAATCGGCCTCGCTCCGGATCTCCTCATCCAGCCAGACCGGCACGTGGACTGAGGCCACCTTGTCGCGATAGTCGAAGGCGCGCTGGCGGAAGCCCATCTGCCAGATCTGACGGAGCGTCGTCTTGCTACGAATCAAACCCTGCTGTTCGTAACCAATGCAGAGTTCTTCCAGGAGTTCATCAGTCGTGCGCCCGCCGGGGCGTGCCGCCAATTCGCGGTAGATATCGCGCAAGACGTCCCGTCGAGTCGAGAAGTCAACCGACGTCATCTTGAGCCGGTTGAAAATCTGGCGATACTGGAGGCGCAAAGAGGGCTTGGCTGCCAGCGAATCGCCGGGCAAGGCCAGGCGCGTATCGCCTTCCCCCAGCATTGCGCCATTCGCAGAGAGGGCCGGATAGGGCTCCATTTCCTCCAGTTCATCCGCGACGTAGTCGGCGGGCGCGACATAGAGTTGGCGTCCCTTGATAAAGAGCGCCACCGTCTCGCCCAGTTCGTCGAGCCATTCCTGAAATTGGCCGAGCGTCAGGTTGGCCTCGGCAAAGGCAGGGTCGAGCAACATAAGCGTCTTAAGCAACGTCGGCAGGGCCACCGGCAGGTCACCCTGCTGCTCATGAATCTGGAGTGCGTTGTTCAAGACGCGTTGCGCAACTTCCGGGTCCATGGTCATCACGCCGTGCATACTGGCTTGATCTTCAAGAATCTCTTCCAGGTAGACAAACTCGTCGCACGCCTTGATCAGGAGCGGATGGGTCACATCGCGGGGACCGATGCCGAGGGTCTGGCGGCCGTACTCACGCAGGCGATTGACCAGGGGCCCGAAGTCGCTGTCACCCGAAACGATCACAAAGGTGTCGATGTGCCCCCGGGTGAGGGCAACCTCGAAAGCGTCTAGCGCCAGCCGGATATCGGCCCGGTTCTTGCCGGCGCGGATGCTGTAGATCTGGACCAGGTCGACGGCATTGTTCATCAACTCTTCCCGATAGCGGGAGAAGCGGCTCCAGTCGCCGTAGACCTTCTTGATCACGACTTGGCCACGATTGGCGAGGTAGTCCATCAGGGGCGTGAGTTCCAGATCCAGAAACTCCTGCTCGGCCCAGAGGGCCACGTTTTCAAAATCGATAAATACGGCAATCTGGTTACCCACTAGAGTCTCCTGTGGCGGTTCATGGACGTCCATTTGGACAATCAGTATTCATGTACGTCCATTTGGACGATCACTATTCAGGTACGCCCATTTGGGCGAATAGTGGAAGTGTACCATAGATGGGGCATTCAGAAAGGATTGGGGGATCGAATCGTCTTGGATATGGCGGTCGACGGGGCGAATACAGGCCATCATCGCGCCCCGATGGAAGCGTTAACCGCCGTCCGGAGATTCAAACACTTTGCTAATGCAAACGCAATGTCAAGCATATGAAAAAGGGGTACAATGGGTCCAGTGTGAGAAAAAACGCGATCCGCGATGTGTTTTGAATAGACAAACAGCGCACCTGCGTTTCAAACTCGATCAGAAATCTAGCCAGCACGAAATTGCTCCAGGAGGAAACTTAATAACATGGGTAAGATTATCGGAATTGACTTGGGCACCACCAACAGCGTCGTCGCCATTATGGAGGGCGGCGATCCGACTGTGATTGCGAACGCAGAAGGCAGCCGGACCACGCCTTCGGTGGTGGCTTTTGACAAGAACGGCCAGCGGCTGGTCGGCGTAACGGCCAAGCGGCAGGCTGTTGTCAACCCTGAAAATACAATCTCTTCGGCCAAACGCCTCATGGGTCGCCGCTATGACGATCCGGAAACCCAACGCACCAAGAAGATGGTTCCCTATCACATTGTTGAGGGGTCGAACCATGACGCTCGGATTGAGGTTCCCATCAAGGGCAAAGTTTACACGCCACAGGAAATCAGCGCGATGGTGCTGGGCAAGCTCAAGCGTGATGCGGAATCGTACCTGGGCGAAGAAGTCAAGCAGGCCGTGATTACGGTGCCTGCCTATTTCAATGACAGTCAGCGCCAGGCCACCAAAGACGCCGGCCAGATTGCCGGTCTCGAAGTCCTGCGCATCATCAACGAGCCGACCGCGGCGGCAGTCGCGTATGGCCTTGACAAGCAGGAAGACGAGACGATTCTCGTCTTCGACCTGGGTGGCGGCACGTTCGATGTGTCGATTCTGGAAGTCGGCGACGGCGTTGTCGAGGTCAAGTCGACCAACGGCGATACGCAATTGGGTGGCGATGACTGGGACGAGCGCATCGTCCAGTGGATGATTGACGAATTCAAGAAAGAGCAGGGCATCGACCTGAGCCAGGATCGGCAGGCTGTTCAGCGCCTGCGCGAGGCGGCCGAGAAAGCCAAAATCGAACTCTCGTCTGTGGCCCAGAGCGAGATCAACCTGCCCTTTATCACGGCGGACAGCAGCGGTCCCAAGCATCTTCAGATGACCCTGAGCCGCAGCAAGTTCGAGCAGTTGACGGCCGATCTGGTGGAACGCTGCAAGGTGCCTTTCCAGAACGCGTTGAAAGATGCCGGCATTACGGCCGCAGACCTGGATGAGGTGGTGCTGGTCGGCGGTTCGACCCGTATGCCCATGATTCAGGATTTGGTCCGCCAATTGACCAACAAGGAACCCCACAAGGGTGTGAATCCGGACGAAGTCGTGGCGGTTGGCGCGGCGGTGCAGGCCGGTGTCCTGGGCGGTGAGGTCAGCGACCTCCTGCTGCTCGACGTGACGCCCCTGAGCCTGGGTCTGGAAACGCTGGGCGGTGTGATGACGGTACTCATTCCCCGCAACACCACGATTCCGACCAAGAA
>CAYZLP010000137.1:0-9187 GCA_964478635.1 uncultured Caldilineaceae bacterium | reverse complement strand
CTGCAGGAGACCTTCGGGCCCATTGCCATGGTCGGCGACGGCATCAATGATGCGCCTGCGCTGGTGGCAGCCGATGTGGGCATTGCCATGGGCGGCGCGCTGGGCGGCACGGATCAGGCCATGGAGAGCGCCGACATCGTGCTGATGAATGACGACCTGGCGCGGCTGCCCTTCGTCTTCCGCCTGAGCCGCAAGAGCCGCAACACGATCTGGTTCAACATCGCCTTCAGCATTGCAGTGAAGTTCCTCTTCGTGCTCCTCGTTATCGCCGGCTTGGGGACCATGTGGATGGCCGTACTGGCCGATATGGGAACTTCCGTCTTGGTCACGCTGAATGGCATGCGCCTGCTGCGCTGGGATGACGCGCAAAAGGGAACCAGCCGGGAAATCGAATCGTTTGGGAAACCATGAGCATCCCAACATTGTCGCGCCGGCGCTTCTTTCAGCTCATGGCCGGCGCGGTCGTCTCCGGGGCAACCGCCTTCGCCTATGCGCGCATGGTCGAGCCTCACTGGGTGGATATCGAACGCGTAACGCTGCCCGTTTCCGGCCTCTCTGCGAATTTGGAGGGCAAGCGAATCGTTCAGTTCTCGGACATCCATCTCAGCCCGTTCTTTTCGCCCGAGCAGCTTGCCGGCGTGGTCGCCCTGACGAATCGGCTGGCCCCCGATTGGGTTTTCCTGACGGGTGACTACTTCTCAGGCGGCAGCGAATATTGCGCCGCACTGGTCGAACCGCTGCGGGGGCTCGAACCGCCGGCCTTTGCGGTCTTCGGCAACCACGATGTGGGCGAGTGGCGAACCTACACCCAGCGCTATCTGGATGAAACGCCGATCCGCCTGCTGACCAATGACGGCGAGCTTGCTGCGCCGGGCCTCTGGGTGGCGGGCGTTGACGACACCTGGCGAGGCGCACCGGATCTCAAGCGCGCGCTCCGGGACAAACCGGCGACCGCCGTAACTCTGCTCCTCGCGCACGAACCCGATTATCTCGATTATGTACGCCGGAGCGAGGCGCCGGTGGACGTGCAGTTCAGCGGCCACACCCACGGCGGTCAGATCCGCGTGCCGACCCTGGGCCCGGGCCCCGATGGGAACGGCACCCGGGCCTTGATCCTGCCCTATGGCGGGCAGCGCTATCCCATCGGTCTGCGCACGGCCGGCAGGCATCAGGTCTACACCAATCGGGGACTGGGCGTTTGGCCCATGCCCTACAGGCTCAACTGCCGCCCCGAGCTTACGCTCTTCACATTGACGGCAGCCTGATGCGACTCACCGGCCCGTTGAAGGTGCCAGCGGGCAGTGGCAGCGCTGCGACCTGCGGAGATTGGATGAACTCATGGAAGCGACCCTACTGCCGCGCAGCAGGACGATCGTCTAGACTAATGCTCATCATTTGGCACGGGTCTGCAAGACGTCCGCCTGATGAAGGGTTGGTTTAGCTCATTTGTTTGACGACCCCCTGCCAGTATGATAGACTTTTGGCAGATTTGTAGACCAAAATTGCCGGTTCAATTCTGTCAAAAAATCCTTTAGGGGCGTTTCATACGCCGTTTGATGTTCGGTCATCTTCCGACAGTCATTGACGTTCGTTATGACAGTTGCCATCAACAGTTGCCATCAACAGTTGCCATCAACAGTCGTCAGCGGCAATCGGAGTGACGGCCAAAACGAATAGATATCGGAACTTCAAATGAATTCACCACGAGTGCGCAGCGGCATTATCTATCTGCTCCTGCTGGTAGCGTTGGGGGCCTTTCTTTATACAACGCTTGAGCGGCGCCCCAGCGCCAATGCGCCCACCGTGCCGCTGGCCGATGTGGCCACGATGGTGCGCACCGGCGAAGCCGCCAAACTCACTATCAAAGACGACCGCATCTTCATCGAAGAGCGCAACGGCACTGTAAGCCAATCGAGGAAAGAATCTGACATCGGTCTGGTTGAAACCCTGGGCGACCTGGGCATCACGCCGGAACAGCTCGATTCTGTCATCGTCGAAGTGGCTACGCCTACCTTGTGGGAAAACTGGAGTGGCCTGCTCTTGACGCTGCTTCCTCTCCTGCTCTTGGGCGGGTTCTTCTTCTTCATACTGCGTCAGGCCCAGGGCAGCGGCAACCAGGCATTCAGCTTCGGAAAAAGCCGGGCCCGGATGTTCAGCGGCGATACGCCGACCGTTACCTTTGACGACGTAGCCGGCAATGAGGAATCGAAACAGGAACTTCAGGAGATCGTCGAGTTTCTGAAAGAGCCGGAGAAATTTGCGTCACTGGGTGCGCGCATTCCCAAGGGCGTGCTGTTGGTGGGTCCGCCCGGCACGGGCAAGACCCTCATGGCCAAGGCGGTTTCGGGCGAGGCTGGCGTGCCCTTCTTCAGCATTTCCGGTTCGGAGTTCGTCGAAATGTTTGTCGGCGTGGGCGCGAGCCGCGTGCGCGACCTCTTCGAACAGGCCAAGAAGAACTCGCCATCCATCATTTTTGTAGATGAGATCGATGCCGTCGGTCGCCACCGCGGCGCCGGCATGGGCGGCTCCCATGACGAGCGCGAACAGACCCTGAACCAGATCCTGGTCGAGATGGATGGCTTCGACACCGACACCAATATCGTTATCATCGCCGCCACCAACCGGCCTGACATCCTGGACCCGGCTCTCTTGCGCCCCGGACGTTTCGACCGCCGCGTGGTCATGGACGCACCTGATGTGAAGGGGCGCCGGCAAATTCTGGACGTCCACGTGCGGGGCAAGCCCCTGGCCACAAACGTCGATCTGGACGTGGTTGCCCGGCAGACTCCGGGCTTTGCCGGGGCCGACATCGAAAACCTGGTCAACGAAGCGGCCATCCTGGCTGCGCGGCGCAACCGCCGCTCGATTGGCATGGAAGAATTTGAGGAGGCCATCGATCGCGTACGCATGGGGCCCGAGCGGCGCAGTCGCCTGATTACGCCCAAAGAAAAAGAGATCGTGGCCTATCATGAAGCGGGTCACGCCGTAGCGGCGCACTTCCAGAGCGACTACGACAAGGTGCATAAGATCACGGTCGTCTCACGCGGCCAATCACTCGGCCATGCCCAGATGCTGCCGGAAGAAGACAACAAGCTGAGCACCAAGCAGCGCTTCCTTTCGGAACTCGTAACCGCCTTGGGCGGACGGGTAGCTGAAGAGATCAAATTCGGCGATATCACCAACGGCGCTGCCAGCGATCTGGAGCGAGTGACCAATGTGGCTCGATCCATGATCACCCAGCTGGGCATGAGCGAGAAGCTCGGACCGATTCAATATGGCCAGCGCGATGAGATGATGTTCCTCGGTCGGGCCATCAGCGAGCAGCGCAACTACAGCGACAAGGTTGCCCAGGAGATCGACGAAGAGGTGAGTCGCATCGTCGAGGACGCCTATCGCCGCTGTCATCAGATTCTTGAGACCCACTGGGACAAGCTGGAACTGGTAGCCAGTGCACTGCTCGAATACGAGACGATCAGCGGAAAGGAATTCGCGGCAGTCATGAACGGCGAAGATCCCTTCGCCGACCGGCGCACCACGACCACCAAGCCCGCTTCAGAACAGCCGTCGGCGCGCACCGAGCCCCGGCGGGACGAAAAGTCACGCAGCGATTCCGAGCCGGATCTCGGCGGCACGCTGCCCGCGCCTGCTTGATTCTACCGGCAAACGATTCATGCCCTTGCCAAGTTACACAAACGGTCGCAATGGACACGGACCGGGAGAGAATGGGGCTCCGTCGGCGCAAGACGGAGCCTTTCATATCCCCGGCATTTTGGAGGCGCCGGCCAACCTGGTCCGGCCCAGTCGTCCGCGCACTGTCTTTCCCGCCGAACCAAGCGCCGATTCGCTCCGTGCGCTCCTCTACAACGCGTATCGTCACGAAGTGGGGGCAGTACGCCTGACCCGCTGGCTCATATTCTTCTGTCTGCTCATCGCCGCGGTCTGGGCAACGGGCTTTCTGCCTGGCCGCTGGTGGGTGAGCGGTGGGGCCCTGCTGGCGGCATTGGTCCTTGTCACCGCGGTCGTAAGCCAGCGGCGGCGCGATTTCGTTCGCTTCGAGGAACTCTCCCGCCCTGAAGTGACGCCTGCAAAGATCGATCCCAACGACAAGATCGGCGTTCACGTCACGGGCCATTTCTCGGTCGAAGGGCAGTACGCCCGCTATACTTACCTGCCCGGCTTCTACCGTACCTTTGCCACGCGCGAACACGCCCTGCTCTGTCTGGTCCGTAGCCGTCGCTTCCTCAAAATTGCGACCTGGCCGCCCGAGCAGACCGGCATGTGGTATATCTTCTTTACCCCCCAGCTGATGTACAGCGTGCGCTACGGACGGCTGCATTTCAGTTCCACCGTGAGCCCGGCAATCGCCGTCGACTACGATCTCACAGTCCTCAAACCGGGCCGCACCAAAGAACAGATCGTGCGGGAGACGGTCTACATTGCCTGCGCCAATGAGACCGACGCGGTCCGCATGCTGGCCGACCTGCTCGTAGATATACCCCTGCCGGTCGAGAGCCCGGTGCGGGTACAAGCCTAAAGCGCCACAAACCGCCTCAGCACAATTTTTCTACACAACATTATGTCAAACAAAACACGTCCATCGTGGGACGAATATTTCATGGAGATCGCATTCACGGTCGCTCAGCGCAGCACTTGCGATCGGGCCCATGTGGGCGCCGTCCTCGTGCGCGACCGGCGCATCCTGACGACGGGCTACAACGGATCGCCTGCGGGCCTGCCCCACTGCGACGACGCCGGGCACCTCATGGTGGATGGACACTGCGTTCGTACGCTGCACGCAGAACAGAATGCCATCATCCAGGGGGCGCTGCACGGCGTGAGTATCCAGGGCGCCACGGCCTACGTCACCCACCAACCTTGCCTGACCTGTGCCAAAATGATGATCAACGCCGGCATCCGACGCGTCATTTATGCGGGTGACTATCCCGATGAGTACTCCCGGCGCTTCCTCCAGGAGGCCGGTGTGGCTCTCATTCGTTTTGGTGACAGCCATGGCGACGCATAGCGAACGCGGAGATTTGATTTTTCCGCCCGGCTTCTGGTGGGGAACCGCCTCGTCCTCACACCAGACGGAGGGTAACAACACCAACAATCAGTGGTGGGACTTCGAGCAACAGCCCCGCGCCATCTGGCGGGGCGATCGCAGCGGCCAGGCTTGCGATTGGTGGCGGAACGCGGAACAGGATTTCGATCGCATGCAGACCCTGGGCATCGGCGCCCATCGCCTGAGCCTGGAGTGGAGCCGGATCGAGCCGCGACCCGGCGAGTTCGATCACGGCGCCATCGACCGATACCGGGAGATGATCGGCGGCCTCCGTGAACGGGGCATTCGCCCCATGGTCTGCTTTCATCACTTCACAGACCCGCGCTGGTTCTATGTCCAGGGGGGCTGGGAACAGCCGGAAAGCGCGGCCCGCTTTCAGCAATATGTGCGCTATGCGGGCGTCGCGCTGGCCGATCTCTGTGATTGGTGGCTGACCTTCAACGAACCACTCGTCAATCTGGCGCAGGGCTGGTTCCGGGGCATCTGGCCGCCCCAGAAGCGCAATCCTGTCGCCGCCCTACGGGTCTACCGCAACTTGCTCAAGGCCCATGCAGCCGGCTATCATGCCCTGCACACAGTTCAGGCAGAGGCTGAGGTGAGTTATGCCAAAGCCGTGCGCCTCTTTCACGGACTGCGGCCCGACAGCCTCGCCGACCGGTACGCGGCGGGCCTGAAACGGTATCTCTTCGAACACATCTGGTTCATGGCCACGGTCGACGGCAAGATCCGGCCGCCGGTGGGAATAGGCGATTTCGATCCCCAACTGGCCGGATCCTTCGACTTCACGGCCGTCAATTACTATTCCCACTATTGGGTGCGCTTCTCGCCCAATCCGCTGACGCTCTTCGGCCGTGAGCAATACACCCCCGATGGCGAATACTCGGACTATGGCCAACACGGACCGTACAGCGAATATTGGCCCCAGGGGATCTACCAGATTTGCCAGGAGGTCGCGGCCTTCGGCAAGCCCATCTACATCACCGAAAACGGACTCCCCGACCGGGATGACGATCAGCGGCCCCGCTGGCTGCTTGGGCACCTCCGGGAGCTCCATCGCGCCATCGAAGACGGCTGCGACGTGCGCGGCTATTTCCACTGGACGCTGGTCGACAATTTTGAATGGTCGGAAGGCTGGGGACTACGCTTCGGGCTCATCGAGCTGGATCCCGCGACCCAGGAACGCCGCCCCCGTCCCAGCGCCGATCTTTACGGGCGTATTGCCAGGGCAAACGGCATTCAATGGCTTTCCAACAACCCCTCCGGCAAATCCTCGGCACCCGGATAGCTCGACTGCGTCCCCGGGCGCTGCACGCTGAGGGCTGCGATCCGATTGGCCCGATCCATGGCGTCCGGGATGGACATGCCGCCGGCCAGGAAATAGGCCAGACTGCCGACGAAGGCATCGCCGGCGCCGGTCGTGTCGACCGGCGTCACCTGCGGCGCCGCGACATGATGGGACGTCTCGGGCGTGACGAGCAGGCTGCCCTTTTCACCCAGAGTGAGAATGACCTGACGCGGGCCCCGTTCCAGGAGCAGGCGCGCTGCGACGACAGCCTCTTCGACCGACGTGACCGGCAGCCCCGTCAATAGTTCCGCCTCCGTTTCGTTGGGACAGAAGATATCGCTCAGCGTAAAAAACTCATTCGGCAGGTCGGGCCGGGCCGGCGCGGGATTGAAGATGGTCGTCACGCCCGCGTCCCGGGCCATGCGCAAGGCAGCCAGGGTGATGGGAAGCGGCACCTCAAGCTGGCAGACGAGCACCGCGGAACGAATGAGTTGGGGACGAGCCGCCTCGATTTCGGCTTCCGTCAGCCGATCGTTGGCGCCCGCTACGATGATGATCGAATTGTTGCCGGCCTCATCCACGGCGATGGACGCCACGCCGGAAAAAGCCTCATCGGTCACATGCACGTGGGCCGTATCGATCCCCACGGAGCTATAGTTGCGGAGCGTGTCGTGGCCGAAGACATCATCCCCGACCTTGGTAATCATGGTGACCGCGCCGCCCAGCTTGGCCGCCATGACCGCCTGATTGGCGCCTTTGCCGCCAAAGCCGATCTGGAAGCGCTCACCGTGGAGCGTTTCCCCCATTTTGGGTAGGCGAGGCGTATAGCTGATCAGATCGATGTTGGAAGAACCGACGACGCAGATGGATGGCCGTGACATGGCGTGAATTCTCCTTTTGACAGCCCGATATGGGCATGCTATCCTCAATCCACCCTGTCCATGTGGTGACAGGACGGCAGCCAGGAAAGCGGCACGATGGGCAAAACGAACGAACAGACTGAGCGCACGAATCAGGCCTTTGAAAGTGCGTTTCAGGCCATTTATGAACAGTTGATCCTTGCCTACGCGGACGCCCTCGCGACCTTGAAACGACTACAGGATCAGAGCAAGCCGGGCGCAGCAGGCCGGGTAGCGACGGGACAGTCGCCGGCATTATCCCATGCCGCAACCGGGGCGTCAGACGCCCCGTACCACGCGGCCGATCCCGCCCAGTACCGGTTCTACACAACCGGTGAGTTGGAGGAATCCGTCCGTGAAGCGCTGAGGCGCACGGGCATGCCGACTCGCAGCGATCTCATCCAGATCATGCGTGAGCTGGATACGCTCAATGCTGCGCTCGACCAGCGGCTGGCCAACCGTGATACCCAACCCTCGAGTAATCACCACTTCTGACCGGCAACGGGTCGTCAATTTATTCGCTGGCGCGGTGTCTTGAACATTGAGAAATCAATCCGGCAATTGTAGGTGCGGTTTCCAACCGCACGGGCTCCATCTGCCTTTGGTGTTCCTGGAAGATCGTGCGGTTGGAAACCGCACCTACGATTATCGGAACATTTTGCCAATCATCAACCAACCGCATCAACATGTTCGCCAGGTCAATTTCCTGATGTTCAATCATCCTCCGCACGGTAGGAACGCACAGAGTCCTTAGTCGATATGCCGCTCCAGCCAGCTGTGCAGGTCGGTCAGCACCCGCTGGCGATCGATGTCGTTGTGCAGTTCATGATAGCCGCCGGGATAGGAGCGAAAGACCCGATCGGGCGAGCCTACCTCGGTGTGAAAGCGCTGGCTGCCGCCGATGGGCACCAGCAGATCGCCCTCCCCGTGATAGATGAGGAGCGGCAGCGTGATCTGCCCGGCCCGGGCGTGGGCAAGCGGCAGCATCCGCAACATCTCACTGCCCAGGCGGACGGTCACTTGCGAGTGGACAAGGGGATCGTCAACGTAACGCTGCACCTCTGCCGGATCGCGCGAAATTGACTTGGGATCGAGCCCCGAATCGAAGGCAAAGCCGGGCCTGATCCGGTTCAACAGCTTGACCATCTGTTTGAGGACGGCCGAAACGTTGGCTTCCTCCAGCAGCGGCGAAGAGAGCACCGCCCCCTGGAGCCCCGCTTGCCGGTCGAGCAGATAGCTCGCCACGATCAGGCCGCCCATGCTGTGGCCCATGAGGAAGAGAGGCGTCTGGGGCTCTTCCCGGCGGACCAGTTGGACGAATGCATCCACATCCCCTACGAACTGATCCCAACCATCCAGCGCGCCGCGCTTGCCCGGTGATTGGCCGTGACCGCGCAGGTCCAGGGCATAAACGCCAATATCCCGCGGCACGAGGTGATTGACCAGGTTGGTATAGCGACCGCCGTGTTCTCCAATGCCATGGACGATGGCCAGCACGGCCCGGGGTTCATCATCGGGCAGCCAACATTGATAGAAGAGCTGCATTGCGTCGGAGCCGGTGAAGCTACCTTCCAGATGGCGCATGAAGTCGACCTTTGTGGGTTTGTGATGGCTGGCGGGTCAAATTCTCAAGGTAGCCTATCACAGTTGCGAAAGTGTTTCCAAACGGGTATGCTACCCGTAGTCTATTTGCTGAACGCCATCCCTTCGGAACGGTTTCGCATGCCTGCCGATTTTTCCCTGCGCCCGATCACAAGTGAGGATGAGCTGCGTACGCTCCACCGCATGATCATTACGACCTTCGTGGGGAGCGCCGACCTGACCGAAACGCTCGGCCCCTACCATGCCGCCATGCGCGCCATGCCGGATCTGCCGGCCGATGCGCGGCGCGGCATCTTTCGGGACGGGCAGCTTGTATGCGGCTGCGTGGCCTACGCGCGA
>CAYZLP010000136.1:0-9209 GCA_964478635.1 uncultured Caldilineaceae bacterium | reverse complement strand
TCCGCGCAGATTCGGTAAATCGTTCGACTGAGCGTTCGACTGAGCTCACGCCGAAGTCTCACGACGAAGTCCGCCTAATCAGCGTTCCATTTTTGGCCTGGCTGTATAGATACAGGATTCCCTGCAAATGAATCAGCCCAGATCCGCGATCTATTTCCAGCCGGATGGCTTTGACTTTCCCGGATGCGTCGACTAAAATTCGAAAAATCCATTCGCCCCCTTAGCTCAGCGGAATAGAGCAACGGACTTCTAATCCGTAGGTCGCTGGTTCGAATCCAGCAGGGGGTGCTCGTTTGAGTTAAGGAATCATACACCATGACTGAATCACCTCGCCCCGCTATTCGTGTCGACGTCTGGTCGGACTTTGCCTGACCGTGGTGCCGTCTGGCCGCCTCCAGTCTGGAGGCTCTACAACAGGAACAACCGGAGGACGCGCCTGTAGAAGTCTACTGGCGTTCGTTTGAACTGCGCCCCAAGGATGCACCGCCCCTGCCGCCCGACTACCTCGCCAGAATCGAAGCAAATCGGCCGCGGCTCTACGCCATCGCCCAGGAGAGCTACGGGATTGATATGAAGCCCGGCCCCTTCGGTTTCGACAGCCGCCCCGCCCTAATCGGGGCGAAATATGCCGAAGCCATGGGTCAGGGCGGTCCCTTCAATCGCCGCGTCATGATCGCCTACTGGGAAGAAGCCGCAGACATCGCCGACCGGCAGGTGCTGGCCGATCTGGCAGCTGAAGTCGATTTGGAACGAGATGTGTTCCTGGCTGCGCTCGATGATCCCATCTACATCCGTCAGGTCGATCACGATGTCTATCTTGCCCAACAATATGGGCTCAACGGCGTGCCGGCCATGGTCTTTGAAAACCAATACCTGGTTTCCGGCGCCCAGCCATTGCCCGTTCTGCGCCAGGTCGTGGACCGATTGCGCCTTATGGAGGGCGATGGCGACGCGTAGAGACGTTGCACTGCAACGTCTTCTTCGACATCGGGCGCGGTAGAGACGTTGCAGTGCAACGTCTCTACGAGGTTGGGTTGGCGGGTGCGGGGGTGATAAAATGACGACAACACCCTGTCATAGATACCATGTCGTGCCCGATCTCTGTCGTTTTCACACCGATCAATTACAGGAGCCAAACATGAGCGATCTTCAGGCAAACTTCGAAGCCGCCGCGGCCGCCGCGCAGAACCTGCCCGAAAAGCCCGACAACGAGACGCTTCTGGAGATGTATGCCCTCTACAAGCAAGCCACCAAAGGCGATGCCGGCGGCGACCGGCCGGGCATGTTCGACCTCGTCGGCCGGGCGAAATATGATGCCTGGGCCAAGCTTAAGGGCACATCAACCGACCAGGCTATGCAGAGTTACGTCGATCTGATCCATCGGCTCCAGAATGGCGGCTAGCGTACGACGCCCGACAGCCGCGGAGATCGGCAGATGCTTCCAAGGGCATTGATCCGCAGAGCGACAGCCGGCGATGTGCCGGCGATCGTCGATTTGCTCCACCAGGCCTATGAAGAATATCAAGGTCGCCTGGATCCGCCTTCGGGCGCGCACCGTGAATCTCGGGCCAGCGTGAGTGACCTCCGCAACCGGGAGGCCGCCCTGGTTGCCGAGCAGAGCGGACGCATCGTCGGCTGCGTCTTCTACACATTTTCCGAGGATGAATCGGGGCGCACGTGCTATATGCACCGCCTGGCGGTTCTCCCCGCAGCCCGCCATCAGGGTCTCGGGTCGCAGCTCGTATTAGGCGTTGAAGCCGAGGCGGCCCAGGCGGGCGCTGATCAAATCGACTTGGGCGTACGCATTCCGCTGGTCGATAACCATCGCTTCTACTTCGCCTTGGATTATCGTATTGTAGCTGCCTGCGCCCACGAAGGATACGACCTGCCTACTTTCTATCTCATGCGCAAGTGGCGCAAGGGGGACCAATGGCCCCTGCGCACCATTCGGGTTGTATCCTATGATCCAGGTTGGCCCCAAGCCTTCGCGGCAGAGGCCGCCCGGATCGGGCCCGTCTTCGGCGACAACCTGGTTGCACTCCATCATGTGGGCAGCACAGCCGTGGCCGGGTTGGCCGCCAAGCCCATCATTGACATGATGCCCGTCGTGCAGGATATTCGGCTAGTCGACGCCATCACGGGCGACCTGATAATGTTGGGATATCAGCCCATGGGCGAATACGGACTGCCCGGGCGACGCTACTTTCACCGCACCGTCGACGGGGAACGCACCCATCAGATGCACGTCTATGGCGCAGACAATCCGGAAGTGGTGCGCCATCTCGCGCTGCCGGCCTACCTGCGCGCCCATCCGGAAGAGGCGGCGCGCTATGCGGCGTGCAAGCAGGCGGCCGCGGCGGCCGCGCCCCACGACATCGAAGCCTACATGGACTACAAAGACGGTCTGGTCAAAGAACTCGAGCAGTTGGCGCTCGTATGGTATGCTGAACAGGCACACCCAGCGTCGGCCGACTTACCCGCCTAGCTTCAACCTGCCACGGTCGGCAGTTCGAGGCTGGCAATCGTAGCGTTTTACAGAGTACACATCCATTTCACGGTACACATCCAATTAAAGGAAATTTCAAAGGACCCATCATGGCAAACAAGCAGTGGAATTCTCCCCCCGAAATGCAGATCGACACCGACAAGAAATACAAAGCGCGCATCGAGACGAACCGGGGCACAATCGTCATGGAGCTCTATCCAGAGTTCGCGCCCATGACCGTCAACAACTTCGTCTTCCTGGCCAATGAAGGCTACTATGACGGCGTCGCGTTCCACCGGGTCATCGACGATTTCGTCATCCAGGGCGGCGATCCAACGGGAACCGGGCGGGGTGGTCCGGGCTACAAGTTCGGCGACGAGGTGAACGACAATCCGCTCCGTCACGAAACCGGCGTCATTTCCATGGCCAACGCCGGGCCGGGCACCAATGGCAGTCAATTCTTCATCACCCACAGCCCCCAACCGCACCTGGACGGCCGCCACACGGTATTCGGCAAGGTGGTTGACGGCATGGACGTCGTCTACGCCATCCGGCAGGGCGACAAGATGATGGCGATCGACATTCAGCCCATTTTGGAGAGCGAGTAAGCGACCGGACGCACGTCGGGTGAACGAGATCGTTTTTATCGGTGAACCCAGGGCAAGCGGCGCCTACATTCTACGCATACGCGTAGATGGGCCGCTTGCCCTTCGCTTTGGACGCTTTTGGCAAGGCGAGCCCGTAGCGCTCCAGGCCGGAGAATACGTCTATGTGGGGTCGGCCATGGGCCGGCAGGGATCGACCACCCTGGCCCGAAGAATCCTGCGCCATGCGACACGCAGCGGTACTCGTCCGCCTCACGCCGTGCGCCTGCATTGGCAGCAGGCGCTGGTTGAGGCGGGACTCCTGGGGCCAGACGCGCGCCCTTCGCCCAAGCGGCTGCGCTGGCACATCGACTATCTCCTGGACGAGCCTTTGGTCCAACTCAGCGGTGTCTTGCTGCTGGGTGCGACCGCATCGTTGGAGTCTGCTCTGGCCAAACTGGTGAGCGCCGACGCCACAACCTTCATTCCCGCAGCAGGTCTGGGCGCATCGGATGCACCGGGGGCGACTCACTTCTTCGGCATTGACGGAAACGCGTGGATGGTGGATACCTGGTGGGCTGACCTGGCCAAACGGGCGGACCGCATCGCTGCAACCTTTGCAGACTCATCTGCGTAGTGACGAAAGGTTGGACCTATGGCAAAACGCAGAGAACCAACCGAACGCACCTATGTCCGGGTCTATGCGGTGGTGCGCCAAATTCCACCGGGCCGGGTGGCAACCTATGGGCAGATCGCGGCCATCGTCGGCAACTGTACGGCCCGCATGGTGGGCTATGCCCTGGCCTCCTTGCCGAATGAAAGCGACGTGCCCTGGCAGCGAGTCATCAACGCACAAGGTAAGATCAGCCCACGGGGCGACAACCTGGGCGCAGCGGTTCAACAGGAGTTGTTGGAGGAAGAAGGCGTGGTCTTCAGCCCCGAGCGCAAGGTGCGCCTGACCACATATCGCTGGACCGGTCCGAGCCTGGAATGGCTGCTGGAAAACGGCTACGACCCGGCGCCTTCGTGGACGCCGGATGAAGAAAGTTGAGTAAAGGAGTCCTTTCTTGGAGTATGCACTCAGTATCGCCGCCGGTATCGGCTTGAGCGCCGCAACCGGCTTTCGCATTTTCGTCCCGTTCCTCGTCCTGAGCATTGCCGGCATGAGCGGGCAGATCGACCTGGCCCCGGGCTTTGCCTGGCTGGCCACGCCGCCGGCCGCCGTCATGCTGGCGGTCGCTACCGTGTTGGAAATCGGCGCCTATTACGTGCCCTGGCTGGACAACCTGCTGGACGGCATTGCCACGCCGGCTGCGGCCGTGGCCGGCACCCTGGCCGCCGCTTCCATGTTCGGCGATATGTCTCCCCTGCTCCAGTGGACCCTGGCTGCGATTGCCGGCGGCGGTGTTGCCACAGCCGTCCAGAGCAGCACGGTTCTGCTGCGGGGCGCGTCATCCCTGACCACGGGCGGCATGGGCAATTTCGCCGTCGCCAGTACCGAGTTGGTCGGGTCGACCGGCATGTCGATTCTGGCCATCGTCGTACCCATGCTGGCCCTTCTCACCGTGATCGGCCTGTTCGTCTGGATTGGCGGGCGTGTGGGTGGGCGGCGCAGGGCGCGGCAGGCGGGGTTGAAAATTGAAGATTGAAGATTGGTTGTGCGCAGGCGCCGCAGACTTCGACAAGCTCAGCCAGCGGCGCCAGCGATGCTGTTATGGAGAATTCTATAGGGGGGTCGGAGATTGAGCGATTGGGATGAGCGGGTTGCGGCCGAGATTGAAGGGCTGCATCAGTTTTTCGAGGATTGGGGCGCCGGACGGATGACGCGGAGCCAGACGAATTTTGCCCGTTTTTCCGGAGTGACGGCGCCGGATTTTCACCTGGTGTCACCGAGCGGGACCATGGTCGACTATGCCCAGGTCGAGGCGTGGATCTGGGAGATGCACAATACGCGACCGGACTGGCGGCTCTGGGTGGAAGCGGTGCAGGTGACGGCGCAACGGGCGGGCCTGTGGATCGTCACCTATGAAGAATGGCAGGAATCACCCGCCGGCCGGACCGTACGCTTTAGCTCCGCCCTGCTCGAAGCAGCGTCCGCCACGCCCAACGGCCTGCGCTGGCTGCACGTCCACGAGACGTGGTTGCCAACGCCGGCGTGAAACCGGAATCGACCGCGGATTCTGCGGATCAGGCAGATCTTTGCGGATCTTTTGATCCGGTTTGATCCGCTTCATCTGCGGTATCCGCGGCCCATCGTTTTTCTGCTCCATTTTGCCGAATCGGACGCACAATGATACGCTGTAAACGGCTTACGTTCGGACCCGACCCAAGTCCACCCAAGAGGATTTGCGATGAGTGTACGCATTGAAGTTCGTGGACAGCACGCCGCCGCGACCCGTCACATCTTGCGCAATGCAGCCGCGCTGGGGGTCGCCGGACTGACCGGCTGCAACATCACCCGAGTCTATTTTCTGGAAAAAGAACCCGGTGCAGAGTCGCTCCAGCAACTCTGCACTTTTTTATTGGCCGATCCTGTGATGGAGACGGCCACATGGGGCGGTGGCGCTGCATTCTCTGAAGGCCGCGTTATCGAAGTCGCGCCCCGTCCCGGCGTGACCGACGTCACCGCCCGGGAACTGCGCCGCGGCATGGTGGAGATCGGCCTGCCCGACTGCGACGTGACGACCGCCATGCGCTACGAACTGACGGGTGTCCTGAACGACGACGACCTTCACACCCTGGCCGAGAAGCTACTCTGCAACAGCACCATCCAGCACTTCAGCCTGGGACCGATTTTCCCCCAATTCGGCACGGAGACGGACGCCAGCGACCGGGTCGAGACGATTCCGCTCACCGGGGCATCCGACGATGCGCTGCAGGCCATCAGCCGGGATCGGCTGCTCTCCCTGGACCTGGATGAGATGCGCACCATTCAGCGCTTCTACCGGGAAGCCCATCGGGAACCGACCGATGTCGAGTTGGAAACGCTGGCCCAAACCTGGTCCGAGCACTGCGTACACAAGACTTTCCGAGCTCGCATCGAGTTCACCCATGAAGACGCGGACGGCCGCGTCATCAGCCGGGTCGACGTAGACGGCCTGCTCAAGCAGTACATCCGTGCGGCCACCGAAGCCGTCTATCCGGAGTGGCTTCACTCCGCCTTTGTAGATGACGCCGGCATCATCGCTTTTGACGAGACCCACGATCTGGCTTTCAAGGTCGAGACCCACAACCACCCATCGGCCTTGGAGCCCTTCGGCGGGGCCAACACGGGCGTAGGCGGCGTGGTGCGCGACATTCTGGGCGTGTCGGCCCGCCCCATCGCGTGCACCGATGTCCTCTGCTTTGGTCCCCAGGATTTCCCCCACGAGGAACTGCCCGACGGCATCCTCCATCCCCAGCGCATTGCCGCCGGCGTGGTGGCCGGCGTGGGTGACTATGGCAACAAGTTGGGGCTGCCCACGGTCAACGGCGCGGTGCTCTACGACGAGGGCTACCTGGGCAACCCGCTGGTTTTCTGCGGCTGTGCGGGGTTGCTGCCCAGAGGCATGCATCCAACGGCAGCCCAAGTCGGTGATCTGGTGGTGGCCCTGGGCGGGCGCACGGGCCGGGACGGCATTCACGGGGCCACCTTTTCCTCAGCCGAGCTAACCCACGAAACGAGCGAAACCGCGGGCAGCGCGGTTCAGATCGGCGATCCCATCACCGAAAAGGGACTGATCGAGCTGGTGGAAGCCGCGCGTGACGAGCAACTCTACAACGCCATCACCGACTGCGGCGCGGGCGGCTTTTCATCGTCGGTCGGCGAAATGGGCGAAGAGCTGGGCGTGGACGTGGAACTCACCAACGTCATGCTCAAATACCCCGGCCTGACGCCATGGGAAATTTGGCTCTCTGAAGCCCAGGAACGCCTGGTCATCGCGGTGCCGCCCGCCAAGCTCGACCGCCTGCGCGCATTGGCCGCACTGTGGGATGTGGAAGTCAGCGTCCTTGGCGCCTTTACCGGCGACCGGCGTCTGGTCGTCCGCTACGCCGGCGCCATCGCCGCCGACCTGCCCATGGACTTCCTGCACGACGGCCTGCCCCAGCGGAGGATGGTGGGGGTTTACACAGAAAAAACGCGAGATTCAGAGCTTCAGGAATTCGCAGATTGGTCGGAGAACATCTCTCAGTCTCCCGATCTGGCCAATCTCATGCTCTCGCTTCTCTCCCACCCCTCCATCGCTTCCAAAGAAGCCATTGTGCGCACCTATGATCATGAGGTGCGGGGGGGGACGTTGGTGCGACCCTTTGTGGGACCGGAGATGGACGGTCCAGGCGATGCAGCCGTCTTGAAACCGCTGGGCACATGGGAGCATGCGATGGCGTTTGCGCTGAGCAACGGCATCAACCCGCGGCTGGGGCAGCGCGATCCCTATGCCATGGCCGTCAGCGTCATCGACGAGGCCGTGCGCAACGCCGTGGCCGTGGGGGCGGATCCGGATCGCATCGCCATTTTGGACAACTTCTGCTGGGGCAATCCCACCTATGCGGACCGGTTGGGTGCGCTGGTACGCACTTGCCAAGGCTGTTATGACGGCGCGGTGGCCTATGGAACGCCCTTCATTTCGGGCAAAGACAGCCTCTACAACGAGTTCAACGGCAAGCCGATTCCGGGAACGCTGCTCATATCGGCCATCGGCATCGTCCCCGATATGCAGCGCGTGGTGACGTCCAGCTTCAAACGGGCCGGCAACTTGATCTACCTATTGGGGGAGACGCGGCCGGAACTGGGCGGTTCGCTGCTCTTTGAACACCTGGATATCGACGCCGGCATCGCCCCTGCCATGCCGGCCCGGCCGCTGGACCGCTACCGGGCCCTGCACCAAGCCATCCGCGCCGGCTACGTCCAAGCCTGCCACGACCTGAGCGAAGGCGGCCTGGCCGTTGCCCTGGCAGAGATGTGTTTGGGGGGTAGATTGGGGGCGGACGTGGAGACTGAGAGATTCGATATAGAAAGATTGGATGATGCGACGACGAGAAATCTTCCAATCTCCCAATCTCCCAGTCTCCAATCTCTCCTTCGTCTCTTCTCCGAATCAAACGGCCGTCTCCTCATGGAAGTTGCGCCCGAGGATGCGGCGGCGTTCGAGGCTTATTTTGACGACGGCGTGGCGTTGGTGCAATTGGGTAGCGTAACGACAGCGCCGCAGTTGACGCTGCGGACAGGAGGTCAGACGTTGACGCAGTTGTCGATTGAGTCTATGCTTGAGGCGTGGAAGCGGTGATTCCCGCTCCAAAGGGAGAATCTCGGCTATGTCAGTTGATCAGATCGTTCATACGCTCAGAGGTCTACGTACGGAACTGCGCACTCGTTTTCACGCAGACATAGTTGGCGTATTTGGTTCGGTTGCGCGAGGTGAAGACGATCCCACTAGTGACATTGACATACTGGTCGATTTTGACGCCGATGCAGGGCTCTTCGAGCTGACGGGTCTCTCCATCTTCTTGGAAGATCTATTTTGTCGAAAGGTCGACGTAGTTCCTTCCGACTCGCTTCGGCCCGAGCTACGCGCATCCGTGTTCAATTCGATGATCACGCTTTGAATCTAACATGATGGAACGCGATTCAAGGCTTTATATTACGGACATTCTCAAAAGCATAGAGAGCATTGAAACATTCGTCGCAGGAATGAGCTTTGACCAGTTCCAGCGTGATGATAGGACCTTTAGCGCTGTTGTCCGTAAATTTGAGGTGATGGGTGAAGCTGCCAAGCAAGTGCCGGAAGAACTCCGTCTACGGTTTCCCGAGGTTCCATGGAAGGAGATGGCGGGTATGCGTGATCGGTTGATACATTTCTATTTTGGCATTCACCCTCGCATTGTTTGGCAGACGATCAAAAAGGATCTACCGCAGACAAAAGCCCAGATTGAGAAAATTCTTGAGGATCTGCAAACGTGATGAAACCAACGATCCTGATCCTCCATGCCTCCGGCACGAACCGGGACGGCGAGGCGGCTAGGGCTTGTGAACTTGCCGGAGGCGCGCCCGAGATCGTGCATTTGAACCAGCTGCGCGCCGGCGAACGGCGCATGGCCGACTACGAGATGCTGCTCCTGCCAGGCGGCTTTTCCTACGGCGACGCGCTGGGCGCAGGCGC
>CAYZLP010000135.1:0-9219 GCA_964478635.1 uncultured Caldilineaceae bacterium | reverse complement strand
ATGGACGAGATCGACAACGCCACTGTGCGCACCTCCTTCTCGACGATCGTGGGCGAGAGCCGCGATTTTGCCTGCGTGCTCCTGGATCAGGAGGGCTCGTCCCTCTGCCAATCCAGTTTCAGTCCACCCGACTTCTGCGTGATTTTGCCCCGCACGACCCGGGCCATGCTCGAACGCTTCCCGGTCGAGACCTTGAAAGAAGGCGACGTCCTCTTCACCAACGATGCCTGGCTGGGCGCCGGCCATTTGCCCGACTACGTCATCGTGACGCCGGTCTTCTTCGGGGGCAAGGTCGTGGCCTTCATGGGCACCATCGCCCACGTTTCCGATGTGGGCGGCCACCGGGGCGACATCGAGTCCTACGATGTCTTTACCGAAGGGGTGCGCATGCCGCCGTGCAAGCTCTATCAGGCAGGCGCGGAGAATCCGCTGGTCTTCGAGATCATCGGCGCCAACTGCCGCGTGCCTGAGATGGTTCTGGGTGATGTGCGGGCCATCGTCGGCACCCACAAGATCGGGGCCCGCCGCATTCACGAGTTCCTGACCGACTACGAAATGGCGGACATCGTCGCGCTGGCCGACGAAATTCATGACCGCTCCGAAGCCTTGATGCGCGAACGCATCGCTGCACTGCCGGACGGCATCTACGAATTCGGCCTGGACATCGACGGCTACATCGACATCGTCCACCTGCACGCCACGGTCGAGGTGCGCGGCTCGGACATCTATGTCGATTACGCCGGCACCTCGCCCCAAACGCGCAAGGGGGCGATCAACTGCGTCTACAACGTGACCTATTCGGGCACCATGTATCCGTTCAAGTGCGCCCTGGTTCCGCGTATTCCCAACAATGAGGGGCTCTTTCGCCCCATTCACGTCTCGGCGCCCGAGGGCTGCATCCTCAACTGCACCTTTCCCTATCCGGTGCGGGCCCGGGCCAAGGTGACCAACAACATCAACCAGGTGCTTTTCGGCGCGGTCTGGCCGATTCTGGGCGAACATGGCCAGGCCGGGAGCGGCTCCATCTGGCCCTTCAGCGTCAGCGGCGACCTGGAAGGGTACGGCTCCTTCGCGGTCTTCATCCTGCCCCATGGCGGACGGGGGGCCATGCGCGAAATGGACGGCCTGGTACCCATCGCCTTTCCCCACAACAGCTCGGTCACGGCCACGGAGATCATGGAGGTACAGGCGCCGATCTTGATGTTGCGCAAGGAGTTTCTGCCCGACTCGGCCGGCGCCGGGCGCCACCGGGGCGGCGTCTCCCAAGTCATCAGCTTCCGCAGCATTGCCGACGCCCCCATGAGCGTGCGCATCCGGCCGGACAAGATGTTCTGCGAACCGCCGGGCATCAACGGCGGACAGCCGGGCAAGGTGGGTACGGTTCACATCAACGGCGAGTTGATCACCCGTTTCCCGCCCATCGACTTCTTGCCAGGGGACGAAATCGATCTGCACCTTCCCGGCGGCGGCGGCTTCGGGCCGAGCGCGGAGCGAGCGCCGGAGTTGATTGCCCAGGATCTGGCCCTGGGCTATATCACGGCGGCGGGCGCGCGGCGGGACTATGGCTACGATCCCGAATGATGCGCCAGCGGCGGGCGAGGCAACCCGGGGCCCCATGAAGATCGACTGGACGCGCTACATGCACCATGCGCAGCAGACGCAGTTCCTGCGCGATCTGGAAGCGGCCTACCCGGATTTTGCCCGCCTTACCAGCATCGGCCGGAGCCACGAGGGGCGCGAGCTGTGGCTCATGGAGATTACGGACCGGCGCACGGGTCCGGCAGAGACCAAGCCCGCCTACTATGTGGACGGCAACTGTCACGGAGAGGAGGTGCTGGGCGCGCAGGTGGCGCTCTACACCATCGCCACCCTGCTAGAGCGCCATGCCGAGTCCTGGATTGCCGATCTGCTGGCCACGCGGGCGCTCTATATTGTACCATCCATCAACCCGGATGGTGCGGAATACAGCCTGACTACGCCCTATCACCACGTGGGCAACGGGCATTACCTGCCGTGGGCCTTCGATCCGCCCACCGGCCTCTATCCGGCAGACGTCAACGACGACGGCTATATCCTGCACATGCGCCTCCGCGATCCGGCCGGCGAGTGGAAGATTTCGACCCGGGATCCACGCATCATGATCCGGCGGGAGCCTGGCGAGACGGGCGGCGATTACTATCGTGTTTTGCCGGAGGGCTACATAAACGGCTATGACGGGGCCGATGTCGTCATTCCCAGGCCGCCCCACGGCAATCTGAACCGCCAGTTTCCGGTCTTTTGGGCGTCGGAACGGGGGGAGTACGGTGCGGGCGACTATCCGCTCAATGAACCCGAAGCGCTGGCCGTCGCCCGCTTCATTCTGGCCCATCCCAACATCACGGGCGCGCTGGCCCACCATACTCATGGCGGCCTCATTCTGCGTCCTTCGTCCTATCGGCCCGACGCCGAGCTGCCGCCCGAGGATGTGTGGCTGTTTACCGAGTTGGGCGCCGTGGGTGAAAAGCTGACCGGCTATAAGCTGGCATCGATCTTCGAAGATTTCACCAAGGACAAGCGCTACGCCCGCAACGGCGGCTTCGGCGACTGGGTCTACGAGCAATTGGGCATCCCCTTCCTGGCCACGGAACTGTGGGATGCCGAACGGGCTGCCGGGGTGCGCCATCCCGAATATTTTCCCACGGGCGGCAAGCGCGAAGCGGATCAGGCGGCGCTCCTGGCCTGGTCGGACAAAACGCTTGGGGGCAAAGGCTTCATCGATTGGACGCCGCATGATCATCCTCAGTTGGGTCAGGTCGAGATCGGCGGTTGGGACGAAATGTTTGTGATTCGAAATGCGCCGGGCGCGTACGTGGAGGAAATCGCCCGCTCGGTGGCCGAGTTTACGCTGCGGATGGCGGCTTCTTCACCCCTCGTGCGCATCGTCGAATGTGCCGCCGAACCGTTGGGCGCCCGGCTCTTCCGCGTCCGGGCCGTGGTGAAGAATTTGGGCTACTTGCCCACGCACCTGACCCAATTGGGCCTGGAAAGCGGAGACATTGCAGGCGTGGAAGCGACCATCACGCCTCTGGGCGCCGAACTGATAATGAACGCTGCTACCCAGGAGCTGGGACATCTGGACGGCATGGCCAGCCGGCCCGCCACCTGGTCGGGCTGGAACCCGCCCTGGGGGGTCAACGCCCGGGTGGCCGAATGGCTGGTGCGGGCTGACGCGGATCGGGCAGCGGTGGTGGTCACGGCTGCGGCTCAGAAGGGTGGAATCAACCGACGGGAGCTGCGCTTGGAGATGGTCGACGAGCCGGCGCGAGCAGGAGAGGAAGCCGTTTCATGAAAATCGTTGACGTACGCACAACGGTTGTCAGCATTCCCCGGGCCGCTACGCTGACTACGGCCTACGGCAGCACCGGCGCGGCTATCACCGTTGTGGTAGAATTGGAAACCGATGCAGGCATCACTGGCATTGGCCAGACCGCGGTCGCGCCTCGTTCCTACGGAGAGACCGCAGAGGGCATCGCAGCCAACATCATGGCTCATTTGGCGCCGGCCGTCATCGGCGAGTCGCCCCTGGATATCGAACGATTGACCCACAAATTGGATGCGGCGCTGCCCCACCACTGGTCGAGCCACGCTGGCGTCGAGTTCGCCCTGTGGGATCTGAAGGGCAAGGCGCTCAATGCGCCGCTCTATCAACTTCTGGGCGGCAAAGTCCGGGACGGGCTGAATCTCATGGGATTCGTCCATAACGATACGCCGGCAGCCATGGCCCGGCACGCAGTCGAGACCCTGGACGTAGAGGGCTTTCCGGTCTTGAAAATGAAGATCGGCCTCAATCCGCATGAAGATATCGCACGCTACCGGGCCGTAGCCGAAGCCGTCGGCGACCGGGCCGTCATCCAAGTGGATGGGAACACGGGCTACACCATTGCCCAGGCAATCCCCACGCTGACGGCCATGGAAGCCATCGGTGCGCTCGGCGCCATTGAACAGCCGGTCGCTCGGCTGACGGACCTGGCGGAAATTGCCCACCGTCTCCATACGCCGGTCATGGCTGACGAAGCGATTTACGCACCGGAAGACGCCATAGAAGTCGTGCGGCGGCAGGCGGCAAGCCTTGCCCTTATGAAGATCACCAAGCATGGCGGCATCGGCAACGTTCAGAAGATCGGCGCCATTTTCGAAGCCGCAGGTCTCACCCTGTCCATGGCAATCTACTACGACGTCATCGCGCTGGCCGCTGCGCATCTGGCCGCAGCCCTGCCCTGTGTGGGCTGGCCCTCGCCCTACACTTATCTGCAGGACACGATCCTGGCCGAACCGTTCGAGCCGGACGGGCTGCAGCTACGGGCGCCGGACGGACCGGGTTTCGGCATCGACCTGGATCGGGCAAAAGTGGAGAAATATGCGATTTGGGGGCCGTATGGATATGGGGAATAGACCGCGGATGACGCGGATCAAATCGGATTTACTACGCTGTATCGGATGAAATCCGCAGAATCCGGAAAATTCGCGGTCTATCGTTTTTAACTTGTGTTACCTGCACGCTGTTTGCTTTGCGTCTGTTCTATCACTTACAAGGAGGCATTAAGTATGACACAAGAACTGGGAGTTCGCCGGCACTGGCTCAAGCTGGTCCTGCTCTGCATGGCGGCTGTGATGCTCTTGTCGGCCTGTGCGGCGCCCATGCCGGCGGCTGCGCCGGCCGAGGGCGAAACGGCGGCCGGGGAAGCAACCGGCTCGGAGGCCGCGATGGATGACACGACCGTCACCGTCGGCATGAACGAGTTGGTCACCTCGCTCGACCCGCCCACGGACTGGGCCATTGCCGCGACGTGGATTCACATGAATCTCTTCGACTGCCTGGTCTGGCGCAACCGCGAGACGGCCGAATTCGAGCCCTGGCTGGCCGAATCTTGGGAGAACGTTGATGAGACCACGTGGCGCTTCAAGCTGCGGGAAGGCGTCACCTTCCACAATGGCGAAGAATTCAATGCCGACGCCGTGAATTGGACCTATCAGCGCATTCTCGATGACGACACCATGATTACTCATGGCCAGTGGACCTTCATCGACCAGATTAACATTCTGAGCCCGTATGAGGTCGAAATCAAGACCACGGCGCCCGAGCCGGCCTTCCTGAGCAAGATGTCCGGCACCGGCTGCGGCATCCAGGCACCCGAGCACGGCATGGCCCAGGCCGAAAGCGGTGAAGAGTATGTCCCGATTGGCACCGGTCCCTTCCAGTTTGTGGACTGGGTCAAAGATGACAGCATCACCATGGCCGCCAACGAGAACTACTGGCAGGGCAAGCCGGACATCGACACGCTCATCTGGCGGTCGATCCCGGAAGTCTCCACCCGCGTTGCCAACCTGATCACGGGTGACGTCGATCTGGTGATCAGCGTGCCGTCCCAGGATTGGGAGCGTGTCAACGAAAATGAGGGGACGACCATCAAGCAGTTCCTGACGACACAGGTCATGATGTTGGCCTTGCGCACCGGTCCCTCAGAGAAGAATCCCGACTGGGAAGGGATCACATCCGACAAGCGCATCCGACAGGCCATTAGCTACGCCATCGACCGAGAAGCCATCATCGATCTGATCGACGGCATGGGCATCCCGGTTCTCTCCCGCGTGACGCCTCCCACCCTGGGCTCGAGCGACGAATTCATCGGTCAGATGGGCGAGTATGATCCGGAACGGGCCATGGCGTTGCTGAAAGAAGCCGGTTACAATGGCGAAGAACTTACCTTCCATTCCAGCACTTCCTGGCTGAATCAAAAAGAAGTCGCGGAAGCCCTGACGGCTATGTTTCAGGCCGTCGGACTCAACATCGATCTCCAGGTCATGGACGTGACCACCTTCCGTGAGCAGATCTACTTCCCCTATAAGAACGAAGAGATCTACATGGATGCTCTGGGCAACTCCTTCTTCGATCCGTGGATCACGGTCCTCTCCGAGCGCTCCGATCGCCGCGAGCGCAGCGGCTGGAGCGGTGAGAACGCCGATATGGCCGATCAGTTGATTCGGGAGGCCGCCGTGAATATGGACCCCGAAGCTCGGGCCGAGCAGTACATCGAGATTCAGCGCCTGATCAACGAAGACGTGCCCTACGTTTATCTCTACCAGATGGAAGACACGGTAGGCATCAACGAGCGTCTAAATTGGAACCCGCCGCTGGATGGCTTCCTGTGGTTGGGGAACGCCGATTTGCAGTAGAAGAACAAGCCTGAAGTTTGAAGATTGGGGAGTGTGCGTTCCGGTCGTTCCCTATCGATCGGAACGCACATTCGACCAATCTTATTGTCACATTATTTGAACTTCGTACATTCCTCCAGCGCCAACATCGACGGGAATGTACGAAGTTCAAGTGACGTCTCTATTAGGCTTCGATTACCATCCTGATTCACGACTCATAACCCTATGTTCCGCTACATCGTCGCCCGTCTCCTCCAGATGATTCCCCCCCTGATCGGCCTGACGCTGATTCTTTTTGTATTGCTGCGTATCGGGGGGGATCCGGTCGCGCATCTCGTGCGACCGGAAGCCACTGCTGAAGAAATCGAGGCCGTGCGCATGGCCTATGGATTTGATCGGCCATTATACGAACAATACTTCCGTCAGTTGGGATTGATATTGCAGGGAGATTTCGGTGATTCCTTCCGCTTCCGCACCGCAGCCATGCCGCTGGTGCTGGAACGACTTCCGGCGACGCTTGAGCTCTCTCTTGCTGCTCTGGTGGTGGCGCTAATCATTGCGGTTCCAGCCGGATTACTCTCTGCCATCTACCAGAATACACCGATTGACCTCTTCGTAACCACCGGCTCGACGTTGGGGCGCGCGATGCCAAACTTCTGGATCGGCATCATGCTGATTCTGCTCTTTGCTGTGGAATTGCGGTGGCTGCCCGTTTCCGGGAGGGACCAACCCTTTTCCATCGTGCTACCCGCCATTACTTTGGGCAGTGGGATTGCCACAGCCCTGGCCCGCGTCCTCCGCTCCAGCATGCTGGAAGTCATGCGTCAGGAATACATGACAACCGCCAAGGCCAAGGGCGTCTCGCGCCGGGTCACGCTCATCCGTCACGGGCTGCGCAACGCGCTCATTCCCTTTGTGACGGTCCTGGGCCTTCAGGTAGCCTGGCTGTTGGGCGGCTCCGTCATTGTGGAAGAGGTCTTTGCCTGGCCGGGCTTGGGGCGCTTACTCCTCAACGCGGTCTTGGTCCGCGATTTGGCCGTAGTCCAGGCGGGCGTCTTCGTCTTCGCCCTGGTCGTCATGGTGGCCAATCTGCTGGTCGACATTTCCTATGCCTTTCTCGATCCGCGTATTCGTTATCAATAGCAAAGTGAAAGAGTTCCCTTGGCCTCGAGTGAAAGCTTGAGCGGTTCCTCAATCGAATCTGCTGATATGGCGACCGGTGCGTTGCGGCCGAAGTCGCGTGGGCGGCGCTGGCTCTATAGCTTACGCCACAGCCTGGTCGGCATGTTGGGTACAGTTCTGGTGACGATCGCGGTCGTGACCGCGGTATTTGCGCCGCTCCTCGCGCCCCACGATCCGACGACGCTGAATCTGGATGCCCGGCTCCTCCCACCTATCTGGTATCCCGAGGCCGATACGGCCTATTGGCTGGGAACCGATCAACTGGGCCGGGATGTGCTGAGCCGCCTCATCTACGGCTCCCGGGTTTCGCTCATTGTGGGTATTTGCGGCGTGGCCGTCTCCATGCTGATCGGCGTCTCGCTGGGCTTGCTGAGTGGCTTCATGGGCGGCAAGACCGACGCCTTCATCTCCCGCGTCCTGGATACCTTCATGGCCATCCCGTTCATCCTGCTGGCCCTGGCCGTCGTCGGCGTTTTGGGACCGCGCCAGGGGTCCGGCCTGTTGACCCTGATCATCGTCCTGGGCGTCACGGGTTGGGTGACCTTTGCCCGGGTGATCCGGGGCGAGACGCTGTCGGTCAAAGAACGTGAATATGTCGAATCGGCGCGCAGCATCGGCCAGACCAACTGGCGCATTGTCATGCGGCATGTACTGCCGAATCTTGCCGCGTCAATCATTGTCCTGGCGACCCTGCAAATTGCTACGGTGATCATTGCCGAGTCATCCCTGAGCTTTCTGGGGCTGGGTGTCCAACCGCCGACCATCACCTGGGGACTGATGCTCTCGGAAGGGCGGGATCATCTGGCGACTTCCTGGTGGTTGGCAACGCTCCCCGGCCTGGCCATCACTTTTACCGTCCTGGGCGTGATTTTGCTGGGCGACTGGCTGCGCGACGTCCTCGACCCGCGCCAGAGAACCTAAACTGATGACCCTACGAGGTCAAGACTTCGCGCAAGGTGACAGTCACTGGCAGAACGAGTCGTTCTTGACCAGCCGGCGCCGTGCCAGTGACTATCACCCGGCATCAAGAATGATGATCTCGTCGGGCGATCGGTTTAGAGCTCTTGGATAGACCGCGGATCACGCGGTTCGGCGCGGATTTTTTATGCTGACTCGATCCGTGACAGTCCCCCCATGCGTATAATCCGCGGTCCATTGCCGTAAGGCACAGCGATCTTTTATGACGACTGAAACACGCCGAAGACTCCAACCCCGCGATCTACTGCGGGTACAGATGGCTGACGATCCCCAGATCTCACCGGACGGAACCCGGGTGGCCTGGGTGCATACATGGATGGACGCGGCAGCCAACGGCTATCGTTCCGTGATCTGCGTCACGGAAATCGCCACGCAGACGGTGCGCCGGCTGACGGACGATGCGGGCCTCAACACGCACCCGCGCTGGTCGCCGGACGGTCAACAGCTAGCCTTTCTTTCGACCCGCCCGCCCGGCGCGGAGATGGCCGGGTCGCCGCAGCTCTGCCTTGTGCCGGCTGCGGGTGGTGCGGCCCAGCCTTTGACCCAAGTCCAGCACGGCGTGGCCGAGCCGGTCTGGTCACCCGACGGCGCCCGTATCGCCTGCACCACCTTGCACGATCCGGCCGTCGGCCTGGCATCACCGGCCGCAGAACCGGAGGACGATCCCTATCGCCGCTTCAATCGGGACGTGCTCGTCGCCCGCCGCCGCAAGTGGAAAATGGACGGTTTCGGCTACCTGGGCAACCTGCGCCGGGCCGTTGTCCTTGTGGCCGCGGCCGGGAAAGACTTCGGCGCCGTCACCCCTGTTGCCGCCGGTGAATTCGACCTGTACACGCCCACGTGGTCACCCGACGGGGCCCGGCTGGC
>CAYZLP010000134.1:4295-9308 GCA_964478635.1 uncultured Caldilineaceae bacterium | reverse complement strand
CGGCGCCGACCCAGACGTCGTCTTCGATGGTAATGCCCTCTGCCGTGATGCCTTGCTCGATGATGGGGCGTTTCGGATCATCATAAACGTGGTTGACGGCCAGGATCTGGACGTTCGAGGCGGTGTAGACTCGATCCCCGATCGTGATGCCGCCTTGGCCGCGTAGAATATTCAACTCACCGATCAGACTCTCACGCCCGATCCGGATAAAAGCGTGGGGCAGATCGCGAAAGTTGTAAACGTGCAGGACGGACCCGTGCATGACCAGCGAATTGTCGCCAATGCTGATGCCTTGCGGGCACGCATGCAGATAGGTTCCGTAATCCAGGTAGACATTGTTGCCCAGACGAATCTGGTCCGCAAAGCGCAGTCGCACCTGGTTTTCGATGGCCGCCGTGCCCTCCATCTGCAGGATGAGGCGGTAGAGCACGCTGCGCAACCCGATGCCGATGATGGTCGGGATCCAGCCTACCAGCGCAAAGAGCAGCTGCTCCAGCCAGTAGCGCCCGATGCTCGACGCCTGGCGCTCCATATAAAGTCGCAACCCCGCAGCAAGATTATCGGGGACGACCTTGCCTTCCGTCTCGCCCTGCGTTCCGTCAGCCATCGTCATCGATCTCATTGTCGGCGTATGCCTCACCCTGCTCCGGCGCCTGGACGGCGCCTCCGCGTCCCTCTCCACCCGGTGGAGAGGGACAGGTTTCGCGCGTCAGCGCAAAACCAGGGAGAGGCCCTCCCCGCGAAATACCGTTACTGCCTGCCCTGCCAGCAAGACCCGTTCGCCTGCCAGCGTCACCCGCACTTCGCCGCCTCGCCTAGAGGCCTGATACGCGGTGAAAGTATTCTTGCCCAGCCGTTCGGCCCAGAAGGGCGCCAACGTGCAGTGGGCGGAACCGGTTACCGGATCTTCGCTGACGCCGGCGGCCGGTCCAAAAAAGCGGGAGATAAAGTCATATTGGGGCTCGTCGCTGAGCGCCGTCACAATGAAGCCACGGGCTTCAAATCGCGCCAGTGCGCCGAATTCGGGGGTCATCCGGCGCACGGTGGACGCGTCGGGGACCTCAATCAAATAGTCAAACTGACTGCGACCGATGGAACGCGCCGTTACGTTCAGAGCCGCTTCCAGCCCGGGGGGCATATCCGTTTCGACTGGCGGCGTGGCCGGAAAATCCAGTTCGATCCAGCCGTTCTCTTGCCGCGCCGTCAGCAAGCCGCTGCGCGTATGAAAGCGCGCCTCTGCTCCTGAAGCGAGTACACCCGTCTCCCAGAGCATATGTGCACTGGCCAGGGTGGCATGGCCGCAGAGATCCACTTCCATCGTCGGCGTGAACCAACGCAGATCGAAACCGTCTTCCTGCACCACCAGAAAGGCGGTTTCCGACAAATTCATTTCGGCGGCTACAGCCTGCATCCATTTCTCATCGGCCGCTTCAGGCAGCAGACAGACGGCTGCCGGGTTGCCCCCAAAGGGCCGATCGGTAAATGCGTCGATTTGATAGATCGTCAATGTCATCGTCGATGTGCTCTCCCCGGCATGCAGCCGTTACGTGTATTCATCGCCCGCATCGTTTGAATCCTTCGCTTTTGGACGCCCGTCGCGCCATTTTGCCACGCTGTTTGCGCCACGTCCAACAGGTCGGTCAGGGATTAGCGAATAATCACCAAATTGCTACGAATTTATTACGGATGAACAGTACTTCACCATTTGTCATTCCGAGCGGGTCTTCGCAGTCGTCCTCGCTCTGGCGAAATGCCAGCGAGGAATCTCGTCCTTCCCCAACGAAAGCGACGTCAGACCGGATGCTGTGCGCTATTGCACAGCTTGGCATTGCACCGCAGCACAGCCGGACGCGCACGATCCTGCCAAACTCGGACCTAGCGATAATTTTATACCCTATCCGAGGAGGAGACCATGTCCCGCTTGACCAAAATGCTCACTTGCCTGCTACTTTTGATCATGCTAACTGCTGCGGTTGTTCCCGTCGCCCATGCCCAGGACGGCGCGGGCGCCCTTGTCCCGGATCGGGCGCCCCAACAGTCCGCGCAGCTGCCGCGGCCGGCGGATCGACCATCCGATCCGTTACTGGGCCTGGACGCACTTGGCCAAGAGTTTTTCGACACTGACGCACGAAGCGCAACACCTCACCAGGACGATTTGGCCGCAAACCTGCCAGCTGACTTGCCAGACGGCCGCGCGATTCTCCACTCTGCCGACGGCACAGACGGCGTGCTGCCCGCCACCGTCTTCGATCCCGATGAGACGAGCTGGTCCTCCGTGCGCAATATGTCAAGCGCCGCTTTCTCCGCCCATTTCAACGCGATGAAAGACGACTACCTGATGATCGACATCGAGGTCGATGAAATCGGTGGTCAGGAGCGAGTCGGCGCGGTCTGGCAATGGAATAGCGACAATCGGGGCTGGGCCGAGTGGCGCAATCTCACCCACGAGCAGTTCTCGGCCAAGTGGTCCGAGTATGCAGACGCCGGCTACCGTCTCATCGATCAGGAGGCATATCTGCTCGATGGCAGCCGCTACTATGCTGGGATCTGGGTGGAGAACAAGGAAGGCTACGGCTGGGCTTCCTACCGCAACCTGACGACCGAGCAGTTCAGCGAAAAGTTCAACGAGTTCAAGGACGACTACATCATCATCGACGTCGAGGCCTATCCAACAGGCGACGGCCTGCGCTATGCCATGGTCTGGGTGCGCAATGCCGCCAATCTGGACTGGGTCGAGTGGCGGAACCTGACCAGCGAGCAGTTTGGTGAGAAGTTCGACCAATATCAAGAGGATTATCGGGTCTGGGATATCGAATCCTATCAGTCCAACGGCGTTCAGTACTATGCCGGTATCTGGATTGAGAACAGCAACAACCGGGGCTGGGCCGAATATCGGGATATGTCGGCCACCGGCTTCCGCAACCGCTGGTACCGCCTGCGCGACCTGGGCTATCGTCTGGTCGACTACGAAATCTATCCCAGCGCCTCAGGCTATCGCTATGCCGGCGTCTGGCGCCAGAACGGCGAGCGCCCCAACTGGTCTCTCAAGGACGCTGTCGACGCCCGGGTTCAGAGCGAGGTGGATACCTTCGGCGTGCCCGGCATCGGCGTGGCCATCGCCCAGAACGGCGAGATCAAGTACATGCGCGGTTTCGGCTTCCAGGATGCGGATGAGGGCGTTTGGTATTCTGCCCGCACCATCAACCGCTTGGCTTCCGTGGCCAAAGCCGTGACCGGCGTCCTGGCTGTGAAGCTGCAGAGTGACGGGGCCATCGACGATCTCGACAATGCAACCAGCACCTTTGTCGGTACGCTGCCCGGTCACCATACCCATAATCTGCGCCAACTTCTGGCCAATCGCGGCGGTGTGGGCCACTATGCCGATCACGGCACGCCCAATGGCAGCTACAATTCCGCCTTGGAAGCCAGCCAGGCTTTCTGGAATGACGCGCTGCCCTACGACCCTGGGACCAACTGCATCTATAGCACCCACGGCTATACCATTGTCGGCGCAGCCCTGGAAAGCGCGACCGGCGAGCCGGTTGAGGATATTCTCTTGAACGAGATCAGCACGCCCTACGGCCTGCCAACCCTGCGGGTCGAGGATCTAAATGTGGCCGACGAGAACCGCTCCCGGGTCTACGACGATGCCGGCAATGAGGCCACGCCCGACAATACCTACTGGAAGGCCTACGGCGGCGGTGAAGAGGCGTCGGCCTATGACCTGGTTCGCTTCGGCATGAAGGTTCTCGACGACACAATTCTCAGCGAGGATGAACGCACCGAGCTCTGGTCCGTGCCTGCGCCCACCCCCTGTATCGGCCTCGATGGTCGCAACCAGTCCGGCTATGCTCTCGGTTGGGATACCGGCACCGATCAAGGTACGCAGGTTGTGGCCAAGGGCGGCAACCAACTCGGCGCCAACACCTACATTCGCATGTATCCTGAGCACGACATCGTCATTGTTGTGCTGGCCAACCGGGACGGTGGCGGCCACAGCACGCCGCAACTGGGACGCGATATCGGGACGCTCATGCTCAACGAACTGGCCGATGCCGACTCACCGGCGACGCCCTACATGCTCAACGGTCTGGCCCATTATGTGCTCGGCGCAGCCCAGGCCTTCCGCAATACGCTGGGTCAGATCATTGTCAGCGACTTCGATGCTTCGGGTGATTCCGGTCTCTCGGTGGGCCTCAATGGAGCCCGGGTTTGGACGGCTGAGTTGGATCTGGGAGTACGCGTCATGCGGGGTGACACGACCATGCGCTTCGACGCCTTTGTCCCCAACCGCCGGGCGCCAGAGGTGAGCCTGACCCTGCGCCGGACTGAGTCCGGTCTGCAGCTGGAGCCCGCCTTCGAAAGCGGCAAGTTCGAGATTCAGTGGCTCATGGGCGATACGAAAGCAACCGAACCGGCCAATAGCGCTCACTCCATCATGCCCTGGGACGAAATCTGGTGCATCATGGACCTGCCGCCTGGCCAGCCTTCCGAGCTTTGTCGCATCTGGATTTCCTACCACCAAAATAGCGCCGGTCAGGGCGAGTGGAACTTGGTGCTGCCCGCCGCCATCCTTGTCCCAGGCGCCGATGGGTCATTGGTCCAGGCCAACCGGGTGCGCATCGTCGAGATGGCCGGCGGCGGGGTCGCAGCAGCCGGCTACGAAGAAATGTCCACCTTACGCATGACCGGCGCGAATCTGGCCTCCCTGACCCTGGTCGACGAACAGGCCGGCGGCCTCGAATTGGCGCCCGTTGCGCCCGCAATCCCGGCGCCTGAGAGCAATGGCACGATCTTCCTCCCCATCGTGACCCGGTAAGCTCGATTCAGTCCGTCCACGATAAGACCCGCTCCGGATGACAGCGATCTGTCATTCCGAGCGGGTCACCCCGAAATCATCGACTGCTGCGAAAGTCCAGCGAGGAATCTCGCCTCCCATCAAAGCGAGACCCTTCGCAAACCAGTCACCACCCCGCCGTCCCCGCGTCGATCCGCTCAGGGTGACAGAGTACC
>CAYZLP010000134.1:0-4195 GCA_964478635.1 uncultured Caldilineaceae bacterium | reverse complement strand
GAGTACCTGATCTGTCATTCCGCTCACGAAGTGGTCGCAAAGCGACAGCGGGTCACCCCGAAATCATCGACTTCGGCGAAAGTCCAGCGAGGAATCTCGCGCCCTGCCCCCTCGAGACCCTTCGCTAACCACCCGCCACCCCGCGATTCTCGCCACGATCCGCTCAGGGTGACAGAGCCCCCACGTTGTCACTCCGCTCACGAAGTGGTCGCAAAGCGACAGCGGGTCAACACGAAACCATCGCATTCAATGAAAGTCCAGCGAGGAATCTCTTGTCCCGCCGCCTCGAGACCCTTCGCTAACCAGTCACCACCCCGCCGTCCCCGCGTCGATCCGCTCAGGGTGACAGGGTACCTGACGCCAGCGAAGCATCCGGTACGTCAACACGAGATCCCCCCTGTTCCATCTACCACGCCAGACTCACCTCCAGCTCGATCCCGGCCATCTGCTGCATCTTTTCGGCACCCACCAACTCCAACCGTACCAGGGCCCCGGTTCGCTTGCATAAATTGAGTGGCCGCTCGCCCATGCGCAGCAAATCCCGTAGCCGGACCCGTGCGCTGGCCTGGGTCAGATCCTCGACATAGATGAGCAGCATCAGATTGTCGGGCAGCTCCGCTGCTTTCGCCCCACTGTTCAACCCGGCGCGTACGCCGCGCAGCGTAATCTCCTCACCGGCCGCCGGGTCACCTTCGTAGAGCGTGGCCCGGCCTCCGCTCCAGATCGGCTCGCCGCTGAACAGCGGTCCGCTAAATAGCGGATGGTAGACCGGTTCGGTCCGCAACGCGCCGATGCCGCCACCGGTCGCAGGCATGGCCATGAGGCTCGGCTGGGGCTGGGCGAAGGCCATGGCATCGCCCGAGATGCCGGCGTTATTGCCCATCGCCCTGGGCATGGCTTGAGCCTGCATGCTCATCGCTCCGGCCCCGTACCCGACCATGCCGCGGCCGGGGAGTTGCCAGCCGTGGGGCAGGGCATTGGCTACTGCCACCGTCTGGGAGACCGGCTCGCCTGCTTCTTCCCGTACCGCGATGAAGGCCGTCTCGGCCGAAGGCAGCCCGAAGCGCAGGGCTTCCGCTGTCAGCAGGTCGCGCAGCGCCGCGGCCACGGCCTGGGCTCGGTTCTCGGCATAGAGTTGGCCCGTCTTTTCAAGCGCCAGATCATCGATCGCAAAGCCGAGCTTGGCGATCTCGCCTTCCAGCGCGGCCGGCGCGTATTGGGCGTGAATAAGATATTCCAGCGCATTAATGCGAGGCGCCCCGTAAAGGGCAAGCAGGCCGGCATGAGCCGCGCCATGGGCCAGATCGACCACCTGCTCTGCCAAAACCGTACCGTCATGGGCCAGCAGGCGGATGCGCAGGCTTGCTGCATCCCCCTTTGTCGTCCGGGCCGCCAGCCAGACGGCCTGACCGGCCGGCAGATCGCCAGCATCCAGCGCGGACCAGCCTTCAGGTGCCGAGGCCTGTCGGCGCGCGCCGGTCAACGCCGGCCGATCGACGGCCAGACGCAGCCCCGCCAGCACCGGCTCGGCCCACGTGGCCAGCACGGCATCCAGCGCCGTGGTGATGTCCTCTTCGTGGGGATCGCTGGTCAGAAAGCGGGCAATCCCGCCGCTGCGCCGCACCATCTCGTTGACCAGAGCATCATTGGGCGCAGCGTCGATGCAGAGCACGCTCACGCGTCTGGGTGCGGGTCCCTGCGCGGCCTCTTCCACCAGACGCAGGATGCGGCCGGCGTCGCTGACCTGGGCATCGGTCATGATGAGGATGTGGCGCGTCCGGTCGCCCGGGGCGGGCGTGAGATTGACGGCCTGCTCCAGCGCAACGCCCAGATTGGTCCCGCCGCTCTCCCGCTGGCCCTTGAGCCAGGCGACCGCGGCATCGATCTGCTCGGGTCTCGCCAGCTGCAGCGCCTGGGCCTGCCATGCGGAGTCGTTGTGGAAGCAGGCCAGGGCAAAAGCATCCCGCGCGTTCATGCCCCGCAAAAAAGATTCGACCGCCCAATCGGCCGCTTGCCATTTGGGCCCGTGCATAGAGCCCGAATGATCCACCAGGAGAATTACCTCCCGGGCCGGCCCGGCCGCCGGCGCGGTAGCTGGTGGCGCGATGCTCGCCAACAGGTAGACGCCGTCCTCTTCATCAGCCACGTGGCACTGCACATCGAGTGTAGGCCGGTTCTCGGCTTGCGGAGTCCGCCAGCGCAGGACGCAGTCCCGGTCGGGCAGGACCTCTCCCGCGGCCAGCGTGACCCGAATCGTATCGCGTTGTTGTTCCAGCGCAAGCTCGTGGGTGGGGCTGGCCACGTCTGCCGCGCCTTGCACCGCCAGATCCAGGCTGAAGCGGTGGCCCGGATCGCGCAGCACGGCCAGTGGTTGGCCGTGGGCGTGACGGCCGGTGCGTTCGTCTTCCCGGACATAGCGGGGCGCCGTCGTCAGCGGAACGCGCATCGTCCAATCCGGACCGTCGCGCCGGGCCAGGAGCACAAAGCTGGTTTCGACCCGCACCTCTTCGTCGGGGCGGATGCCGGTCACCATGAGCGTGAAGACATCGGGCGCCTCTCGCGTGGCCAGGGCCGCCTGTTTGCCCGCAGCTTTGGCTTCCGCATACTGGGCCTCGGCTTCTTCCCGGCTGGCCAGCATCGCTTGGATGCGCACATCGCCAAAGGTGACGGTGGTCCCGGTGACGGCGGCATCGCCGGGCAAGGGGAAGCGATAAAGCGCCTCCACCGGCTTCGGCCAGCTCTCTGCTGAGAAGCGAAAATGCTGCGTCAGCCGCAAATCGGCGAAGGGTCCCATAGCCTCGCCTTGTAACACCGTCTTGGTGAGCGGCACGAAGCGGGGCGGCGCCGTTTCACTCCCCAGAATTTCCAGAACACCGAAACCGTCTGGCCGGGAATTGAGAAAGAGTCCAGGATTGAACATGGCTACGCTCCTTGAGCCAGGATCAAGCGCCGGCGGTCGCACCCGATCGGGAAGAAATGCAGTGAGGAGTTCGCCTCCATTCTACGCCCCTGCCCTGGCTTCGTCAACCATTGTCCGAATTTGCTCTCTACTCCCGTAGAAACCCGGCGGGCCGGCAGCAAATTGATCGACTCTCGACAACTATAGAACGCGGATTGAGCGGATTTGTCGAATCCACGCAGATCCCAATTCAGATTGATCAGCGGGAATCCGCCAGATCCGCTCAATCTGCGTTCTAGTGGCGGTCGATTGCAAATTGCAGGCGCATCCCCCTCCTCCGTTGACAGATTAAGTTTCGTAAGGCAAACTCAGCATAAGCGACTGAGCCGCCTGGATGCCCGAATTCATGTGAGGCGCCCGCGAACTCACCCATGGAGCCCCGGTCTTGACGCGCCGCTTGGAATCGGCAAACAGGGTACGGATGGCAGGCGGTTTCTATTTTGCAGGGGAAATGAGATGGCGGACCGAAATTCGCGCGGACTCTATTCAAGTGATCATGAGCAGTGGCTGCAAAACGCCGCGATCGCGGGCTCACTCAATGCCATCGCCCTGGCGGATCTGGCCGGCAATCTTCTCTATGTGAATGCCGCTTTCCTGCGCCTTTGGCGCTATGCTGAAGCCGATGTCCTGGGCCAGCCCGCCGTCAACTTTTGGCAGCAGCCGCTGGAAGCCGCGGAAATCATCGCCGTCCTCGAACGGCAGGGTAGCTGGCACGGGCAAATCGTTGCCAAACGGGGAGACGGTACCCACTTCGACGCCCAAATTGCTGCGTCCCTCGTGCGCGACGGCGACGGCGCCCCTTTGTGCATGCTCGGCGTTTTCGTTGACATCAACCAGTACCGGCAGACCGAGCGTGAACTGCGCACCTATACTGCCGAACTCAATGAGCGCGTGAAGGAACTGCGCACGCTCTATGAAATCTCCCGCCTGACCGACGATGTCCAGATGACCGAGGAAGGCTATCTGGAGCGGGTCGTTGCCCTGCTGCCTCCAGGCTGGCAGTATAGTGATGACGCCTGCGCCCGCATCGATCTGGGCCCGCAGACCTATGCCACCGACAACTATCGTAAAACCGAGTGGCAGCAGCGCAGCCCGATCTTCCTCAACGGTGACGCAGTTGGTGAAGTAACCGTCGGGTATCTGACCGAGCATCCTGCTGCGGATGAGGGCCCCTTTCTGAGCGAGGAGCGTAGCCTGCTCGCAGAAGTCGCGCGTATCATCGGCCGCTTTGTCGCC
>CAYZLP010000133.1:1559-9323 GCA_964478635.1 uncultured Caldilineaceae bacterium | reverse complement strand
CCAGTCACGGCTGGCGGTCATACCGTCTGCAGGAGGCCGCGGCCGCCTTTCTCGCCGGCTACGATCCCGGGCCTGCCGTGATGCAGCGTATTCGCGCCTATGCCGATGCCACTCGCCTGCGCCTGGCGTGCGTCTATGCCATGCGACCACCCGAAGCGGACCTGGGGTTGGGCCTGCTGGCGCGTTTGGGAACGACGGCCTGGTAGCAGAAGTCAGTTGTAGCATATTTGTAGCCAGCCCCGTGACATACTCCCGGAACTTGCGTTCATTGTTCGCTCCTCTGCCGACAAGCTGCATTATGCTCGATGATCGTCGGCGATCGTCGTCGGCGTGTTGTGGCCAAAGAAGGAGGAGGGGACACATGGTTCGCAAGCTTGCTGTACTCGCGCTATTGGTTCTTCTGTTGGGAATGACCGCGCCGGCCCAGGTTGCTTTTGCTGATGATACGGAGGTCTTTCTTCCAGTCATCACAGCCGGTTCCGGCGAACAGCAACAAGACCGGGCTGCGGAAACCGGGAACGCGGCCCGGAGCGAAGGGTATCCCTGGAAGGATCATGCCGCGCCCTACACCTATCTGTTTGGCAACCGCATGGACCAGCACCAACAGAGCAAGGAGGTCGGTCAGGATCAACTAAACGGCTTTTTGTACATTTCGTTCACGGGCAAGCTTCACGAGGATCCGGAGCTGGGCTCCATTCCGGTGGCCAAACATGTAGACTGCGCCAATCCGCCGGCGCGGGAAGATGGTGAGCCGATGTCTTGCACGGTCGGCTGGATCATGCACGGCATGCGCGTCCAGGCCAAGCTGCTGACGTATGGTAGCGGTCCACCCACCTGGTGCATCGATCCATCGGACATGCCCACTCAGCCGGGCTATACCCACTTTCACTGGGAACGGGCCGCGGAAGGTTCGTGTAGTGGGCTGGGGCAGGATTGCCCGGCATATGATGGCTACTTAATTAAACTCACTGCGCGGGAAACCTTCCGCTTTGTCCACGCAGGCCACGGTGAAACTGGCGGCGGCCATGACGGCGGCAGTGGCGGTGGCAGTAGCGGTGGGCATGACGGCGGTGATTGTGGCGGCAATCATGAGGAGGGCGGCTGCGGCGACGACCACGATGCCGGCCATCCCCCGGGCGATGCGGGCAACATGCCCGGCGGCGACCACGATGCCGGTGGCTGCAGTGGTGGCGATCATGAAGAGGACGGCTGCAGCGGAGATGATCATGAAGAAGGCGATTGTGGCGGTGATGATAGCCATGATCCCGGTGGCGGCAGCGATCATGGAGGAGGGCATGGCCGTGGATGCGGGATCAACATCACGCCCGGCATAGACGAGATAAGTCACGCCAATTTCGGCATCGGCGTGCCGGGGTTGGATGAAGACGGAAAGCCGATCTGCGTGCAGTAGGCGTAGTCGAGCGAAGCGTCCCAACGAATCATGAAACCAGAGCCCCATGGCGCCAATCCGTGCGTTGCTGCACGCCGATCGGCGCCATGGGGCTGAATATTTCCTTGACCGCACGCGGATCGGTCTTGATCTGTTACGCGCTGGCTTGCCTGTGTCTATACCGGGCTAGAATATCCCCAATTCATCCTTGGCATCATCGGACATCATGTCCGGATTCCAGAACGGGGTCCAGGTGAGATGAATGTTCACCTCATCCAGGTCGGGGAAGGCCGTGTGGGTTTCCCGTTGAACGTTGGAGATAATCTCCGGTCCGGCCGGACAACCCGGGCTCGTTAGCGTCATGGTGATTTCGGCCGTTTGCGTCTCGGTGACCTCGATGTCATAGATCAAGCCCAGGTCGACGATGTTCATCATCAGCTCTGGATCTTTTACCTTGGCCTGGATCACCGAACGAATCTCAGTAGGTGTTGGTAAACTCATGCATGCTCTCCGTAAATCGTAGCTGACGAACTAACTCTTTGCCTGTCTTTGTCTTCCATAGGAAGCTGAAGATTTCCTTTTACAGCGGCGATTCAAGCCAGACATCATCCCCGTCAAGGCGAACTTCATAGGTATTCGTCGCCTCAAAGGCGGGGAAGCTCAAGGCTTCACCGGTACGAATGTCGAAACGCGCACCGTGGCGAGGGCATTGGACCTGGCAACCGGCGAGAATCTCACCTTCGACCAGCGGACCGCCATCGTGGGTGCATACATCTTCGATGGCGTAAAATTCCCCATCAAGATTGAAGAGGGCCACGCGCACGTCATCTATTTCGATCAATTTGCTGCCGTTGACCGGTATTTCGTCGATGCGGGCGACCTTTACGAACTCACTCATCAGCCTAATCCTTCATTATTCTGTATTTTACTGATTGGTATGATCTTCACTATGTTCCGGCGCTGGGCGTTGGGCTACACAAGCATGGAGTACATTGAGCGGCAACAGGGCGCATTTCTGGCGCACCGGGCCGATCTCAAGCCCCAGCAGCGCAAACAATTCTGCGCTGCCCCAGTTTCTTATTTCCGCCGTTGACTTGCCCACGACCTCTTCCAGCAGCATGCTCGCTGTGGCCTGGCTGAGGGAGCACCCGCGCCCATCGAAGGCTGCATCGACCACGCGATCGCCTTCCAGCAAAAGCTCGATGGTTACCTCATCCCCGCAGAATGGATTCACATCCCGTTTGCGCACGCTCGGTGCTGCCAGCGCGCCCCGCCGGCGCGGATGTCTGTAATGTTCGATGATCCGTTCGTCGGCATTCATGGGTCGATGTTAAGGCCAAAGCTTAGGCCAATATCAAAACGCGAAAATCGCCTGGGCCTTCTCCAAGGCAACACAGAGTTTATCGATCTCTTCCGGCGTGTTGTAGAGATACATGCTCGCACGCGCGCTGGCCGAAATGCCGAACCGATCGTGAAGCGGCTGGGCGCAGTGATGACCGGCGCGGATGGCAATTCCCGACTGGTCGAGAACCGCCGACAAGTCGTGGGGATGTACGTCCTGCAGCGTGAAGGAGATCAGGCCGCCTCGCTCTGCCGGGCCGGGGCCCAGAATCCGCAACCCCTCGATCTGACTCAGCCGGTCATAGGCATACGCGACGAGTTCATACTCGTGCTCGCGTACCCACGACATGCCGACTTCACTGAGATAGTCGACGGCCGCGCCCAGGCCGATGGCCTCGGCGATGGGCGGCGTGCCCGCCTCAAATTTATGGGGCAGGCCGGCCCAGGTGCTGCCGCTCATCTTGACTTCGCGGATCATTTCGCCGCCCCCCATGAAGGGCGGCATCTCTTCCAGCAATGCGCGCTTGCCGTAGAGCACGCCGATCCCGGTCGGCGCGCACATCTTATGACCGCTGAAGACGAGGAAATCGACATCCAGCGCCTGCACGTCCACCGGCATATGGGGCACGCTCTGCGCGCCGTCGATGAGCACTTTGGCCCCAACGGCATGGGCTTTGGCCACTAGTTCGGCGGCCGGATTGATGGTGCCGACCACATTGCTGACATGGATGAAGCTAAAGAGCTTGGTCCGCTCGGTCAGCAACTCGTCCAGGGCTTCCAGGTCCAGGACTCCCCGGTCGGTGACGGGCACGTAGCGCAAAGTGAACCCAAGCTGATCGCGCATGATATGCCATGGCACGATGTTGCTGTGGTGCTCCATTTCGGTGATGAGCACTTCATCACCCGGACCCAAATTGGCCCGACCCCAGGCGTGGGCCACCAGGTTGACGGCTTCCGTGCTGCCGGACGTATAGATGATTTGCTCGTCACTGGGCGCATTGATGAAGCGCGCGATGCGCAGCCGGGCATTCTCGTACTGGCCCGTCGCCTCTTCGCTCATGGTATGCGCGCCGCGGTGAACGTTGGCGTTGTAGCGCCGGTAGTAATCGTCCAGCGTATCCAGCACCATCGCGGGCTTCTGGCTCGTCGCCCCGTTGTCGAGGTAGACCAGCTCGTGTTCACCAATTCTGCGCTGCAGGACCGGAAAGTCCTGCCGCAGCAAGGCTGCCCGCTCGGCAGTCGTCATCGTAGTCATGACCCGTCCTAACGTTCGATGGGCAGTCCGACCGAATTTCCCCACTCGGTCCAGGAGCCGTCGTAGTTACGCACGTTCGGATAGCCGAGCAGGTAGGTGAGAACAAACCACGTGTGGCTGCTGCGCTCGCCGATGCGGCAGTAGGCAACTACCTCATCGTCGGCGCTGAGTCCTTGCTCTTCTTCATAAATGGCTCGCAAGTCCGCGGCGCTCTTGAAGGTGCCGTCATCGTTGGCTGCCCGGGCCCAGGGCACACTCTTGGCGCCCGGAATATGGCCGCCGCGCAGCGCGCCTTCCTGGGGATAGTCGGCCATATGCAGCAGCTCGCCCTTGTATTCGGCCGGGCTGCGCACGTCGACCAGCGGCTTGCCGCCCTCGATGTGGTGCAGAACCTCATCACGAAATGCGCGGATCGGGGCATCGTTGCGCGGCTGGGCGGCATAGTCGCTCGCCGGATAACTCGGTACCTCACGCGTCAGTTCCCGGCCCTCGGCGCTCCACTTGGCCCGGCCGCCATCCATCACTTTGGCATTGGTATGACCGAAGAGCTGGAAGACCCAAAACGCATAGGTCGCCCACCAGTTGTTCTTGTCACCATAGAAGACGACCGTTGTCTCCGGCGTGATACCGTGCTTGCGCATAAGGACTTCGAAGCCTTCCTGGTCGATATAGTCACGGACCACGGCGTCATTGAGATCAATGTGCCAATCGATTTTGACGGCGCCGGGGATGTGACCGGTGTCGTAGAGTAGAATATCCTCGTTGCTCTCGACCAAACGTACGTTTGGATCGTTCAGGTGCTCGGCAACCCAGGCCGTGCTCACCAGCACGTCTGGATTGGCATATCCTCGCTCCTCAATTCCCATGCTCGTTTCTCCTTGAGAAAGAAAAAGATTGAAGATTGAAGATTGGTGCGCCATGCGCGATCTTCAATCTTCAATCTTTGGTTCTATCAGCTTACCGCGTGAGCGGCCTAGCCGCCAATCTTTCGCTCGATGACTTGCTCCAGCTTGTGCACCACGCTTTCGACCGGGACACGATCCAGCACCGCCTGGAAGAAACCCTGGACAATCATGCGCTCGGCCTGGGGCCGGCTGAGCCCCCGGGCCATGAGGTAGAAGAGATACTCGTCTTCGACCTGAGCGGCCGTCGCGGCATGGGTGCAGCGCACGTCGTCGGCCTCGATTTCCAGTCCGGGAATGCTGTCCGCCCGGGCCGTACCGTCGAGAATCAGGTTGCCGTTGCGCTGGAAGGCGTCGGTCTGCTGCGCGCCGGGATGGACTTTGATAATGCCCATGTAGACGTTGTGGGCCTTGTCCTTGAGCGCGCCGTTGAAGAGCAAGTCGCTGAAGCAGTGGGGCGCACGGTGAATCTGCAGGGTTTGGTGATCGATGTGCTGGCGTCCCGTGGGAAAGTAGATGCCCAAGAGTTCGGCATGACCGCCTTCACCGGCCAGATCGATGTCAAGGAAGGCTTTGGTCACCTTCGAACCCCAGCTGACCTGAATCCAGCGCAGGTCCGCATTGCGCTGCATCAGCACACGACCTGTCAGGAAATTCCAGGTGCTGTGGTCGAAATCCTGGAGATTCATGTAGCGCAAGATGCTGTTGTCGTGCTGGTAGAGTTCGACGACCGCGCTCTGGAGACCGTCTTTACCGCCCAGCAGGTCATCGACCACCGTTACCTCCGCGCCCTCTTCCACCACCACCAGCGTATGGTGATAGCCCGCCACGCCATCGGCGGCTTGCTGCAGAATTACCTGCAGGGGCAGCTCTACCTTGGTATTCTTGGGTACGTAGACAAAGGCGCCCGTATCCCACAGAGCTCCGTGGAGGGCCGTAAATTTGTTGTGCTCGGGCTTCACAACCTCGGTCATGAAGTAACGTTGGAGCAGTTCGGGATATTCGCGCACGGCGGTCTGCAAGTCCGTAAAGAGGACCCCTTTGCCGGCCAGATCTTCGCTGATGTCGCGATAAATGACGCCGCCATCTTGGAAAATCAGACTGGCCGCGCTATCCATTTCGTCCAGTTCAGTCTGGAGCAAGGCGTTCAGTTCGTCGCGCCCGCCCTCGCCATCGTTCTGTGCGAATGGCTGGAAATTCTCCAGCTTGAAGCCGGTCAGACGGGTGCGGCGCCACGATTCGTCCGTCGCCTTGGGCCAGGCCATCTCCTCAAAGGTGCGCCAGGCCCGGAGTCGAAAGTCGAGCATCCACTCGGGCTCATTGCGGGCCGCAGACACCGCCCGCACCGTCTCTTCACTGAATCCTGCAACGGATTCGATTAGTTCATTTTTCACAGCTACGGTCACTTCCATGCCTCCCAGATTGAAAAATGTGGAACACGCAGTACGGCATGCGGAATGTTTGCCAGCGGCTCATTGCGCATGCCCCACCGCGCGTTCCCCACTTATTGATTAACCGATACTGCCTTCCATCTGTAACTGGATGAGGCGGTTCATCTCAACAGCGTATTCCATGGGCAGTTCTTTGACCAGCGGCTCGATGAAGCCGCCCACGATCATGGCCGCCGCTTCATCTTCACCGATGCCGCGGCTCATCAGATAGAAGAGCTGCTCTTCGCCGATCTTGGAGACCGATGCCTCATGACCGATGCTGACGTCATCTTCCTCGATTTCAATGTACGGATAGGTGTCCGAGCGGCTGGCTTCATCCAGCAGCAGGGCATCGCAGACCACGTTGCTCTTGCTGTGATGCGCGCCCTTGGCCACCTTCAGCAGGCCCCGGTAGCTGGAGCGGCCGCCGTCCTTGGAAATCGACTTGGAGACGATCTTGGAACTGGTGTAAGGCGCGCCGTGGACGACCTTCCCGCCGGCGTCCTGGTGCTGACCGTGGCCGGCAAAGGCAATCGACAGGATTTCGCCATGGGCCTTGGGGCCAAGCATGTAGACGGCCGGATACTTCATCGTCACTTTGGAGCCCAGGTTGCCGTCGATCCACTCCATGGTCGCGTTTTCTTCAGCAATGGCGCGCTTGGTCACCAGGTTGTAGACGTCGGTGCTCCAGTTCTGGATAGTGGTGTAGCGGCAGCGGGCGCCTTTCTTGACGATGATCTCGACCACTGCGCTATGGAGGCTGTTGGTGCTGTAGACCGGCGCCGTACAGCCTTCGACGTAGTGGACGCTGGCGCCCTCTTCGACAATCATGAGGGTGCGCTCGAACTGGCCCATATTTTCCGCATTGATGCGGAAATAGGCCTGGAGCGGAATGTCCACATGGACGCCGGCGGGCACATAGACGAAGCTACCGCCGCTCCAGACCGCGCTGTTGAGCGCTGCGAACTTGTTGTCGGCCGCCGGAATGACGGTGCCGAAGTATTCCCGGAAGATATCCTCATGTTCGCGCAGCCCGGTGTCGGTGTCGAGGAAGATGACGCCCAGCTTCTCCCATTCCTCGCGCAGGCTATGATAAACCACCTCGGAATCATACTGTGCGCCCACGCCGGCCAGGAATTTGCGCTCGGCTTCGGGAATGCCCAGTCGTTCGAAGGTGTTCTTGATGCTCTCGGGTACTTCATCCCAGCTTTTGCCCTGCTTCTCGGTCGGTCGCAGGTAGTAGATGATGTCGTCGTAATCGATGCTGGTGAGATCCGCACCCCAGGTCGGCAGCGGCTTGGAAAGGAAGATGTCCAAGGCCTGATGGCGGAATTCGCGCATCCAATCCGGCTCATTCTTCTGGTCGGAAATCTGGTCGATTACTGCGTGATTGATGCCCTTGTCCGTCTGGTAAAAGGCCTTGATGTCATCGTGAAAGCCGTACTG
>CAYZLP010000133.1:0-1459 GCA_964478635.1 uncultured Caldilineaceae bacterium | reverse complement strand
TTGGGCTCAAGCATGGCCATCTGCAGCACTTCGGTCCGCTTTTTCTCACCGCCCGAGAAGCCTTCATTCAGATAGCGGCGGGCGAAGCTCGGATCGACGTTGTATTCCTTCATCTTGGCGTTGAGTTCCCGGCGGAAGTCGCGCATGGGCATCAGATTGCTGCCGATGACGCCGCTGCGGCCTGATTCATTCTCCTGATCGGTGTACCCCCGCACGTTGGAGACGGCAGTCCGCAGGAAGTTGGCTACGCTCACGCCCGGCACGGCTACGGGATACTGGAACGCCAGGAAGATGCCTGCCTTGGTGCGCTCGTCGGCCTCCATTTCCAGGATGCTCTCGCCGTCGAGCAGGATGTCGCCCTCGTAGACTTCATAATGCGGATGGCCGGCAATGACGTACCCCAGGGTGGATTTGCCGGAACCGTTGGGACCCATCAAGGCATGAATCTCACCACTGTGCAGCGTCAGATTGACGCCCTTTAAAATCTCCGCATCTTCGACGCCGGCATGCAGATTGCGAATCTCTAAAACACTCATAGCTAATCCAGACTCCTATTGATTTAGATTTTGCCCAAATTCCAAACTCTAGCGTTGATCGTAGCGGTTGTCCAGGTTTTGTCTGTAACGCAACAACCGATATTTACCACTTACCCGTCCGACGGCTGACCATTTCTGGCTGCTGCCGCAACGGAGTTCGGACCCGCACGTGATACCGTAAACGTACAGCGGCCGTCGCCTTCCATCATGCAGGCGCTCAGCGTCACATCGGAGCCGAGGACACGGCGCATCATCTTCTCGTCCATCTCGCAGATTTCGCGATGCTCCTGCGCCAATTCGTGATAGGGGCAGTTGTAGGTGTGGAGGACGATCACGTCGTCCTCTTCATTGCTGACGTCGGTTAGCACCCCCTTCTGCTCCAGGGCCTGGGCCATTTCCTGCACACGGTCGTGGAGCGCCGAGGACTGGACGCTGTCTGCGTAGCGATTGGCCAGACGCATGCTGACCCGATCCAGTAGCAGGTTGGCGTGCTCGGCCCCTTCAACTGCCAGCACTTCCTCCAGTAACGTCAGCGCGAGATCGTCGCAGTGACAGGCAAAGAGTTCCTCCGCTTTCTGCGTGATGGAGTAAACGTAGTGGGGACGTCCTACCCCCGTGCTCTGGCGTTGACGGGTGATGTAGCCCTCTGCCTGCAGCGTTACCAGGTGTTGCCGCACCGCCGTCGTCGTGACGCCCAGAAGCGCTTCCAGCTCTTTGATCGTGGCGTGTTGATGACGCTGAAGATGGGTCACAATCCGCCAGACGGGGTTGTCCGAATTCGGTTGAAATTGATTCAAAGTCATGAAATTGCTCCGGCCAATGCCGAGTCAGAACTACGACACTGACCAGAGCATACCCTGTTTTGGTAGTTTTGTCAAAAATATATGTTTTTATTTTGCAAATGACGAGCCACGGACCACAGC
>CAYZLP010000132.1:0-9327 GCA_964478635.1 uncultured Caldilineaceae bacterium | reverse complement strand
GTGTTGCAGAGCAGTACGCTATAGCCCTTGTCGTAGGCCGATTGCTCCACGCCCCGGGCGACATCGGAAAAGAAGGGATTGGCGATGTCGGGCACCATCAAGCCAATGGTTGCGGTGCGCGCCGTCGCCAAGCTGCGGGCGACGCGACTGGGCCGGTAGCCCATTTCCACAATAACATTCTGCACTCGCCGCCGCGTGGCCGGGCTGACATCGGGCCGATTGTTGATGACGCGTGACACCGTCTGGTAGGAGACTCCGGCCTTTTCGGCTACGTCGTCGATGGTCACCCGTCGGCTCATGCGATTGTCTCAGGTTGCGCGGTTAACTCTGGAGAATGTGAGCGCTCACGACTTCTGCCTGTAGCATACAGTACAAAAATGGCCTTGTCAATGGTTTAGCGCGCCTCCCCCAGCCCTTCCCAGAGGCCGAGCAGGTAAGTTGCCCCGAGCGCGCGATCGTACAGGCCATAGCCGGGAATGCCGGTTTCGCCCCAGATCATGCGTCCGTGATCGGGACGGAGGGGGCCGGAAAAGCCGCACTCTCGCAGGGCGCGCATGACCGCCGGCAGATTCACGTCACCGCAGGCAGGGGGATGGGCGACTTCATGAAACTGTTTTTCGCCCGTCTGCTTGACGTTGCGACAGTGGGCAAAATGGATCCGGTCACCGAAGCGACGGATCATGCCGGGCAGATCGTTGCGGGGATCGGCGCCCAGCGAGCCGGTGCAGAAGGTAAGGCCGTGGCTGGGGCTGTCCGCCAGCGCGAGGACGCGCGCCAGCGCCGCTTCGTCCACGATGATGCGGGGCAGTCCTAGAATCGGCCAGGGCGGATCATCCGGGTGCAGCGCCAGCTTGAGTCCCGCAGCCTCGGCTGCGGGGAGCACGCCGTTCAAGAAATAGGCGAGATTGTCCCACAAGTCCTCTGCACTGATGGTGCGATATGCGGTTTTCAGCTCTTCGGGGCTCTCGTCCAAAGGAAAGTAAGCGGGCAGGTCCGCTTCCCAGGGATCGCGGACCTCGGCCAACCGCGCATGATCGTAGCGCATGGTGGTAGAGCCGTCCGCCAGAGGCATGGCCAGATCGGTGCGCATCCAGTCAAAGAGGGGCATGAAATTGTAGCAGAGCACGGCGACACCCGCCGCGCCGATCCGGCTGATGTTCTCACAGTAGATGTCGATCAGGTCATCTCGCCGCCTCCGGCCCAGCTTGATGTCCTCGTGAACGGGCAGGCTTTCGATGACGTTCAGCCCCAGGCCGGCCTCTGCTACGTCGGCTTTGAGGGCCAACAGCCGTTCCACGGGCCACAGCTGACCGGGAGCAATATCGTAGAGCGCGCCGACCACGCCGGTCACGCCGGGAATCTGACGAATGTGATCGAGCGTGACCGGATCACGCGGGCCAAACCAGCGGAAGGAAAGCTGCATCGTTTTTCTCTCAGGATGGTGAAGGCTGCACTGCGGTTCGAGAACACGTGTATCCCTTCCCGGAAGAGGTCAGATCGCTTGCTGTCATCCGAGATCTTACGACCTCTTCCGGGAAGGGATACGTCTCCAGGGTGACATGCGCCCGGAGGTGGACAAAACAGCGTGACTATGCCATATAAGCGACGGCGCCGTAACCGACGACGGAACGGTGGCCGCTGCACGTATCGCCCGAATTGGCGTAGGCCAGGCGCCGGGCGGTCCAGCCCTGGCGCTCGGCCAGCAGCATCAAGGCCATGATGGCCGGCCAACCACATGCCTCTCCTTCTCGTGCTGCATCCAGATCGCCATTGACGACGGCTTGCAGGAAGCGCTCGTCCCGCGCTTGGGCATCAGCGTAGGTCCGGAAGTGACTGAGGTCTGAACTGACGACGACCAGCGAGGCCGGTCGTTCTTCCAGCAGACAAGCCAAGGCTTCACCCAACTGGGCTGACCAGCGCTCATCGTGGAGGAGCAGGGGCACGATATAAAAACGGGGCAGTACGGATTGGAGAAAGGGCAATTCAATCTCCAGCGCGTGTTCCGGCCGATGGGGCGTGTCGGCCAGGTAGAAGGGGGAGCCCATGGCCAGGAGCGCATCGCAGGCGGCTGTGTCCAGGGGAATCCTACCCAATGGCGTGGCGAAGTGGGTCGCAGCAGAAAGGGCCACGCCGTCGACCGATGCCCAGTGCGCGGGTCCGATCAGGAAGACGGTATACGTCTCGTCCGGCGGCAGGGCGCCAAGCGTCTTGAAGCTATAGCCCGCAACTGGGCCGCTGCAGATATATCCGGCGTGGGGCGCGATCACGGCGCGTACCCGATCCAGCGGCGGCGTCTGGGCGGCATCGAGGTAGCGCTGTACGTCGGCCGTCAGTGTCATCGGGTCCGCAGGGTAGAAGCGTCCCGCCACCGCCGGATGCCGTACGCGGATCGATTCCTCAGTTACATTCGCCATGGTTATTTCCTGGTAACCATTCAGCCACTGATCAAATAGAACGCGGATTGGGCGGACTTCGTCGTGAGACTTCGGCGTGAGCTCAGTCGAACGCTCAGTCGAACGATTTACCGGATCTACGCAGGTTTTCATCCAGATTGATCCGCAGGTATCCGCCGGATCCGCTCAATCCGCGTTCCATTTAGCCAGGCTGTATAGATACATTTCCTATTGCAGAACGATCTGTTTTGGCCGGCTATTGCCAGATGCCGGCGATTTGGGCGCCGCAGCTGTGACAGATGCCCGGCTCACGCCATTTCTGCGCCACGCGATAGCCGGCGCGCTGAATGAGCAAGGCATTGCAATGAGGACAGCGTGTGTCTGCGGACGCCTGCAGCCGCGTATCATACCAGATATTCCCCGTGTAGACGTAGCGCAACCCGGCGGCCCGCCCGATGGCATGCGCGCGGAGCACCGTTTCCGGCGGCGTCGGTCCCCGGTCGGTCAGGCGGTATTGGGGCGTAAACGCCGTTACATGCCAGGGGATGTCCAGGCTGAGCCCGGCCAGAAAGGCGGCGATTTCCTTCAGCTCCGCATCGCTGTCATTGAGATCGGGAATGACCAGGGTCGTGACCTCGGTCCACACCTTGCCCTGAGCAACCAGATGTTCGATGTTGCGCAACACGGGGGCAAGGCGCGCACCGCAATAGGTGCGATACGTTTCATCACGAAATGTCTTGAGATCGACATTGACGGCGTCCAGAAAGGGGGTCATCTGTTCCAGGGCCTGGAGCGTCTCGAAGCCGCTGGAGACAAAGACGGTGCGGATTCCATATTCGTAGGCCAATTTGGCGGTGTCGTAAGCATACTCAAAGAAGACGGCCGGTTCGTTATAGGTGAAGGCGATGAGGGGAATGGCCCGTTCCCGGCAATAGGCCACGATTTCCGCCGGCGGCAAATGGCTGCCGATGGCATCACGCACCGGATCGAAGTTCCGCCACTGGGAGATCTGCCAGTTCTGGCACCAGCGACAGCGCAAATTGCAGCCGACCGTGCCAATGGAGAAGATGCTGCGTCCCGGCAGAAAGTGATGCAGCGGCTTCTTTTCCACAGGATCAACCTGGGCGGCAGCAGCCCGGCCGTAGACGAGTAGCTGTAACTCACCATGCGCGTTCTGGCGCACGCCGCATTTTCCAATCGCGCCCGGCGCCAGCGCGCACCAGTGCTCGCAGGCCAGGCATTGCACGTAACCGCGCTGCAGGGAGCGGCTCAAGACTGCGGACTGTTCCATACGACGGCTCCTTGGCAAAACGGGTCTGGGCACCCCCTCACTTTGGCGAAACGCCAGCGAGGAATCTCGTATTTCGCCACTTCGTGACCTACCGGATACGCTATTCGCCCGACGGTGAGAGCAATCACGAGTCGGGCTGTAACACTCGATGGTGCAATGATTGTCGCGCCGTGCCGGCTACAAAGCGGCAACAAAAGGCGAACTGCCCGGGCGGTTTCGCGGGTCTGGTCTAGTGCTCTGTTAGAGTGGTTTTTTGTCATTCTGAGCGGGTCGATCGAAAATCTTGAACGCGGTGACGGTCCAGCGAAGAATCTTGATGTTGTCTGAGCGTAGATTCTTCACTAGGCAGTCGTCAAATCCGAGGATTTCAGGCCGACCCGTTCAGAATGACAAATGCGAAATTCACGTTAAGAGAGCACTAGCCGGCTTGCAAGATTTGCCGGACTTCGGCCGCATAGGCCTCGCTTTCCGGATCGTCGGTGATCAATTCGATTCGGTCGGCACTGCCGACGCCCAGATTCAAGGCGGCGGCGCGTGCGATCTGCTCCTGCTCGAAGATGGGGCCGCTGCTCACTTCGGGCGTGGTACCGTAGTAGCGCAGGAGCGCCACACCCACGGCGTCTAGGGCCACGCGATCCGCGCCGGCCAGCACGACATTGGCCGCCACCCGTTCCCCCGAGGCCGGACCGCCCCTCACGAAGGCTTCGACGCCGTCCATGACAACCAGTGTCGGCGCATAGGCCGCGTTGATCTCGGCAATCATTTGGCGTTGATTGGGCGAGGCATGCAGCTCATTCATATAATTGTAGCTGTCGCCGGGGATGCGTTTGGCCACCAGGCCCACCGAATTCTTGAGGGACATGGTGAAGTGGCCGCCGTAGCGATGCGTTTTCAGACAGCAGAGCTGCACCACCACATCCGCATCCAGGCAGCAGCGGGCCATGGGAAAGCCCCGGCTCCAGTGGCTGTCGGGCAACTCGATCATCTCCCATTCGTTCTCGCCCAGTTCGTCCAGCACGATCACGTCGGCACCGGCCGCGTCCGCCATGGCGAATACGCCCAGCTCTTCCATGACCCGACGCGTGTCGCCCATGCCGCTGCGATCGGCAATGGCAATCGACCGGGCCTCTCCCTGGCGGAGGGCGTCGAGCACCGTCTGCAGCACATCGGGATGGGTCGAACCCGGCGCAGGATCAGCGCTGTTGTAGTTTGGCTTGAGCAATACAGAGCGCCCGGCAACATCTAGGGGACCGAGCAGCGCCAGGGCACGCGCCACCCCGTGCGCGCGGTCCTCGGTTTTGACGAAAGCGACGCGGGCGACGCCGTGTTTGGTGGGAATGGCGCTTTGGGGCGCAGGCGAAGGCATTTCTTGTGCGCTTGGCATGAGTGGGGGCGCCGGCTCGGCTTCATCGACGGGTGCAACTTGGCATGCGGCCAGCAGTCCGGTTGCGCCTGTCGCAGCGCCAAGCGCGGCCAGGGTCTGCAGAAAATCGCGCCGGCTCAGGCGATTGTAAGGTAAACGTGGATCCATCAGCTCGCTCCTTTTTGATAGAAAGGCTGCGATGGCAAAGCATCAATCACAGAAGGGTCTGCATGTATGGTACCACTATTCGACGCAGTTGCGCGCGCCGATGTTGTCCCTCTCGGATTGACCTTGAATTATTTGTAACATTGCTTGCTTGACAACCGGGATTCGACCGGGTATACTCTCGCTCAGTTGGATAAATCGTTCGATGTCTTAACATTTTACGGGATTTCAGATGCGCAGTCGGGTTTTTGCCGTCAATATCTGTTGCTTGTGTCGCTAGCGGGTCGAGTCAGCATGGCGCTGACCTACCCGCAGTTCGCAATGCAAGTGATGGATGGTGCAAACCCTACATGCCGCACAGAACCGGACCGGTTCGTTTGAAACTGTTAGATTGAATAGCGCTCGCCGCTCTTCTGTGTGCTTGTCACGCCTCATCCGTCGCGACGGATGAGGCGTTTTTTTGTTGGGGAATTCTCTGGCCCGACGGCGTAAGAAAACCGCGAGTCACCGCATCTGTAATCGCATCTGTAACTGAAAAACAACCTGGATACCCAATCTGCTGCAAACGAAGGAGACTCATTCTATGGCTACCGTATACGTTCCGACCCCTATCCGCCGGCTGACAAACGGTCAGGCAAAGGTCAGCGTGGAGGGCGGGGATGTGGCCGGCCTGATTCAAGCCATCGATGCCGAATACCCCGGTGTGGCCGAACGCCTGCTCGACGGCGACGGCAATCTGAAGCGCTTTATCAATATTTTTGTCAACGACGATGAAATTCGCACCCTGGACGGCCTGGCGACGCCGGTAGGGGAGAAGGACAAGATTTCGATTGTGCCCGCGATGGCAGGCGGGGATTAATAATTAATCGAGAATAGATAATGAATAATTGCCAATGATTTGTCGTGCGCAGAGACCCATTAACAATTCTCGATTAACTATTTTCCACTAATTATTAGCAAGGAGAAGCCATGACCAGGCTGAACCGCGACCAGCTCGTCGAGCTGGCCAAGCGTGAAATCATTGAAATGTCGCCCCAAGAACTCCACCCGAACCTTGGCAACGGTCAATATGCTATCATCGACATCCGGGAGCGCGATGAATTCGTCCAGGGTCACATCCCCGGCGCGCGTTTCATTCCCCGGGGCTTCCTGGAATTGCAGATCGAGCAGCATGAGCCCGATCGCGACAAACCGCTGGTGATCTATTGTGCCGGCGGCGTGCGCTCGGTTTTGGCCGCGCGCAACTTGAAAGAGATGGGCTATACCAACACCATTTCCCTCATCGGAGGGTTCAACGGCTGGAAGAATGCCGGTTTCGACTTCAAAATTCCGGCCGTGCTCAATGAAGAACAGCGTATCCGCTACAGCCGCCATACGCTGCTCAACGAGATCGGCGAAGAGGGGCAGATCAAGCTGCTGGAGAGCAAGGTGTTGCTCATCGGCGCCGGGGGGCTGGGCAGCCCGGCCGCGATGTACCTGGCCGCTGCCGGCGTCGGGACGTTGGGCATCGTGGACTTCGATACGGTGGACGTCTCCAATCTACAGCGCCAGTTGCTCCACGGTAACAGCGACGTGGGTCGGCCCAAGGTCGAATCGGCGGCGGACCGCCTGCGCGAAATCAACCCCGACGTGAATGTCATCGGCTACCGTGAGCCCATTACGAGCCACAACGCGCTGGAGATCATCAAGGATTACGACGTGGTGCTCAACGGTTCGGACAACTTCCCGACCCGCTATCTGGTGAACGACGCCTGCCATTTTCTGGGCAAGCCCCTGGTGGACGCCAGCATCTTTATGTTCGAGGGCCAGGTGACCGTCTACCATCCGGCCGTGCCGGAGCAGGGTATTGAGGGCGGACCATGCTATCGCTGTCTCTATCCCGATCCGCCGCCGCCGGGCGAAGTGCCGAGTTGCGCCGAGGCGGGCGTGTTGGGCGTGCTGCCCGGTATCGTCGGGTCGCTCCAGGCGATTGAGGCGATCAAGCTGATCGTGGGCTTCGGCGAGTCCCTCATCGGCCGCCTGCTCATGATCGATACGCTGGACATGAGCTTCCGCACCCTCAACGTCGCCCGGGATGCGCACTGTCCGGTCTGCGGCGAGCAGCCGACGGTGACAGAGTTGATAGACTACGAACAGTTCTGCGGCTTGCCGTCGCGTAACGGGCAGGTGGCGGAGTTGGTGACGGTTTTGGGGTCTTAGGGTCTTGGGGTTGTAGGGTTGTTGGGTCTTGAGTTTTGCGAGTCGATTCAGTCCAATCATGCAACCCTACAATTCAACAACCCCACTCCCCTATATTCTGACGCAAAAGGAAAGGGGCGGACAATGAGTTTGCCGAAGATATTGACACGAGAAACGAATCCTGCGATGCCGCCGGTCGTTTGGTCTGCGCAGAGGCAGGCCCGGACCCAGGCGGTTTCGCTGCTTTCGCGGATTGGCAACACGCCGCTGCTGGATCTGAGCGCCGTGGCCCATAGCCGCGGCGTGAATCCGGCGGTCAGTGTCTTTGCCAAGGCTGAATGGTTCAATCCGGGCGGTTCGGTCAAGGCCCGGCCGGCGCTGCGCATCGTGGAGGATGCCGAAAAGCGGGGCGAGCTGACGCCGGACAAGATCCTGATCGACAGCAGTTCGGGCAATACGGGCATTGCTTTTGCCCTGATCGGCTCGGCCAAGGGCTACCGGGTGCAGTTGGTCATGCCGGCCAATGTCAGCGCGGAACGAAAAGCCCTGGTCCGGGCCTATGGCGCCGAATTGATCGAGACCGATCCGCTGGAGGGCGCGGATGGCGCCATCCTGACCGTGCGCGAAATGGTGGCCAAAGCGCCCGAGCGCTTCTATTACGCCAACCAGTACAACAATCCGTCCAACTGGCAGGCCCACTTCACGACGACGGGACCCGAGATCTGGACCCAGACCGGCGGCAGAATCACCCACTTCGTTGCCGGCATGGGCACAACCGGTACCTTTACGGGCACCGGGCGCTACCTGAAGCAGCGCAAACCGACCATCGAATTGGTGGGCATCCAGCCGGTGGACGAATTCTCGGTCATCGAAGGGCTCAAGCACCTGGAGACCGCGATCGTCCCGACCATCTTCGACGCCGAGCTGCCGGACCGCTACCTGCGCGTCGGCCCGGAGACTGCGTGGAGCACCACGCGGCAGATGGGGCGCGAAGCAGGGCTGTTCATCGGCCTGAGCGCGGGCGCGGCCGTGAGCGCGGCCATCGAGGTGGCCCAGGAGGTTGATGAAGGCGTGGTCGTGACAGTCCTGCCCGACGACGGCAGCAAGTATGTCAGTCTAGGTGTCTTTGATTAGGGGCATCGCGTTGATGCATTCCGGGATTCGGCCAGGAACTTTCTGAGTGACTGGAAATCGCCTGGCCGAATCCCGGAATGTTGCCACGATAATGACCGCCTTTTATTCAAAAACGTTTCGGCGAAAGTTCTCTACAAGAATTCCAATCCGCGCTTCTATCCGATCAGCCTGTCCACTCCGAACTCCTCCCACATCTTTTCCGCATAACCGAGTGAATGATTGAATGCCCGCTTCAGGCAAATTCCTCCTATGAAGCGTTTATGAAGCGCGGCGTTCGGTATGGTCGGCCTGTTACCTGTTTTGCACTGCCGGCTAACGGTGCGGTAACGGTCTTGCGGCTAGAGTGTCGGAGGATCTATTTGGAGAATTGACCAGATTCCCTGAACCTCATTCATTCAACGGATAGGACAGCATGGCTGGAACACCAAAAACTGGAGAAACCGCGATCTCGCTGCCCAAAGGCGGCGGTGCGTTGGCCGGCATCGGTGAGAAATTCTCGCCGGATCTCTTCACGGGGACCGGCAATTTCACCATTCCCATCGATCTCCTGCCCGGTCGCAATGGCTTTCAACCTGAACCAAAGCTTGTCTACAGTACGGGCAATGGGAACGGCTACTTTGGCCTCGGGTGGCGGCTGAACGTACCGGGCGTCAGTCGCAAAACCTCAGATGGGGTACCGCGTTACAACGAGGCGGCACAGGATCCTCCAACAACTGCGCGCCGGGACATATTTGTACTGTCCGGCGCGGAAGACCTTGTCCCTGTTGCAGGCATTTATCCGGATGTCGTCACGTATCGCCCTC
>CAYZLP010000131.1:0-9362 GCA_964478635.1 uncultured Caldilineaceae bacterium | reverse complement strand
CGCACCAGGTGACAGTCACGGGCACGGCGCCGGCCGGTCAAAGACGAGTCGTTTTGCCAGTGCCTGTCACCGGCCGCAGAAGTCGTTTTCTCACTGTGCGGCCAGTTTAGCACAGATGCTGCGGCAGCGCATCCGTCCACGGCAGCGCGGCAATCAGAATGCTGCAGCAAAGAGAGGAAAGAAAAGGTGGCGGGCAAATTGCCCGCCACCTGAAACTCATAGTGCTACGCGAAATCGTCTACGAAATGCTTTCTATAATGCTTCTGTGACGCTGCAGGCTACTCCGGCTTAATTGATGCCGCTGTCCAGCGTACGCGAGATAATTTCGTCCTGGATGGCACGGACCTGGTCGCGCCGGGCACGCTTGCTGCGCTTGCGGGTCGTACCGGCGACGTCGCCCTCCTCCTCGGCCATGGCTTTACGGAAGGCAAGCTCCATGGGCGAGAGAACCTCGACGTCGGCGAAGGGATCTTCGACCTCTTCTTCGACCTCCGGCTCTTCCACAACCGGCTCGGCCGCTTCAGGTTCCGGACGCAGACCTTTCAGGCTGAGATCGATGCGGCCTCGGCGGCGACTCACCTCAATGATGCGGGCTTCCAGTTCCTCGCCTTCGCTCACCACATCCTCAGGTTTGGCGACATATCCTTCGGCCATTTCGCGCACGTGGAGCAATGCATCACGCCCCACGCCGATGTCAATGAACGCGCCATAGGGAACGATCCGCGTGACCTTGCCCGTAACGATCTCATCCTTCTGCAGATCACGAATGGTCTTCGTTTCCGGCGAAATCAGGGTCAAGCTAATGCGGTTGCGCTCCCGGTCCAGCTTCTTGATCCAGACCGTGACGGTCTGTCCTTCCTGCAGCACGTCCGTCACTTTGCCGACGCGGCGCGTATCCAACTCGGAGATATGGACGAGACCGTCCCGCCCCACGCCGATATCGACGAAGGCGCCGAATTCGGTGGTGCGTTTGACTACCCCCTCAATCTGCTGACCGACGGCAAGTCGACGCACGACGCGTGTCTGACCGTCTTCGGTCTCCACAACCTCGGCATCGGCGGCAGCTTCGGCCACAGGCTCGGTTACCGCTGCGGTCTCGGTTTCCTCTGTAGCTGTCTCTGTGGCGGCTTCAACCTCTTCCGCAAGGGCGGCCGTCGCCTCTGCCGTCTCAGCCACGACTTCTTCCGCGTCTTCAGCAGCCGCTTCTACTTCCGCTACGGCCTCTGCGACACCCTCTTCGATCGCGACGGCGGCCGCTTCTTCGACCTCGGCCACGGCTTCGTCGACAGCCTCGGCCACGGCCTCTACTTCGACGGCAGCTTCCTCTACGGCTGCTTCCACGACTTCTTCAGCCGTCATCTCTGCTTCGGCGACGACCTCCGCCGCAACCTCGGCGATGGTATCGGCCATTTCCGAACCCTCGGCGAGCGATTCATCCACTGCCGCGTCTGCGGCTTCCACCACTTCCGCCACCGCCTCGTCTGCGGCTTCCGCGACTGCTTCCACTTCAGCAGCTGCCTCTTCGACGGCGGACTCAATCACGGCGTCAGCAGCGGCTTCCGCTTCCGCAACGGCTTCCTCAGCCGCCTCCACGGTCGCTTCCACTTGCGACGCCGCATCATCTATCACATCATCCAGCGCTTTTTCGGCGGCTTCCAGATCCATCTCCGCGGTCATATCCGCTGCTGCCTCCGTGGCCGCTTCAACCTCTTCCACGACCTCATCGACTGCGTCGTTTACCGCCTCATCAATAGACTCGGAAATAGATTCGGATCTGGTGGTTGGATTTTCAATATTATCGCTCATAGTTCCCTCCCGGACGACCAGCAACGGAATGCCGATCACGCAATCGCGTTGCTGCGAAACCTCTTAATTTTTGGATCAACGAGCATTATAACCGCGGCTTCATGGAATGCCAAAGATCTGGCCGCTTGTGAACAATGGAACAGGCTGCGCGGCTTTGAGCTTGTTTCGCCACTTGGTCTATAATTCCATGAACCAACGTAGATTCCGCCGCAACAAAGCCGCAACAAAGGAGCGAATATGGCCGGTGTCGATTATGGCGCAGCCAAAACCGAGCTGCTCGAGCGCCTGCAGGTTGTCTCAGATCTCAATGCCGCCAGCGAAATTCTATATTGGGACCAATCGACCTATATGCCGGCCGGCGGCGGTCCGGCCCGAGGACGTCAGCTGGCCACGCTGGCCCGCCTGGCCCACGAACAGTTTGCCGATCCCGCGATCGGCCGGCTGCTGGATAGACTGCAGCCCTACGCCGAAAGCCTGCCCCCGGATCACGACGACGCGGCACTCTGGCGGGTGACCCGTCGCAAATATGACCGGGCGACCCGGGTGCCGGCTGCATTCATGGCGGAGTTTGCCATCCATAACGCCGCATCCTATGCAGCCTGGAGCGCTGCCAGACCGGCAAATGACTTTCATAGGGTTGCGCCCTTGCTGGAGAAGACGCTGGTCCTCAGCCGGCGCTATGCAAGCTATTTTCCCGACGCCGCGCACCCGGCTGACGCCATGATCGACGGGTCGGACTACGGCATGTCCGTCGTCCAGATCCGGCCACTTTTCACCGAGCTCCAGGCCACGCTGACGCCGATGGTGCAAGCGATCAGCGCACAGGCGCCCATTGATGACAGCATGCTGCACCACCACTATCCTCAAGCCCTACAATGGGCTTTCGGGGAGGCCGTCATCCGGGACTTCGGCTATGATTTCGAGCGAGGACGCCAGGACGTCACCCTTCATCCCTTTGCGATTGCGTTCTCCACCGGCGATGTACGGATTACCACGCGCTTCAGCGAAACCAATCTGAACGAAGGGTTGTTCAGCACCCTACACGAAGCGGGCCACGCCATGTATGAACAGGGCATCAACCCCGCGTTCGAGGGCACACCCCTGGCCAGCGGAACCTCGGCGGGCGTACACGAGAGCCAGTCCCGCCTCTGGGAAAACATTGTCGGACGCAGCCGCGGGTTCTGGCGCCACTATTTTCCTCAACTTCAGACCGAGTTTCCGGAACAGTTGGGAGATGTTTCCGAGGATGACTTCTACCGGGCCGTCAATCGCGTTTCCCGCTCCCTGATTCGCACCGATGCCGACGAGGTCACCTACAACCTGCACGTGATCATCCGCTTCGGTCTGGAACTGGCCTTATTGGAGGGAGAGTTGGAGATTGCCGACCTGGCCCAGGCATGGCACGACCGCTACGAGGAGGCGCTGGGCGTGCGCGCGCCGGATGATCGGGACGGCGTGCTGCAGGATATCCACTGGTACGGCGGGTTTATCGGCGGCAGCTTCCAGGGTTATACGCTGGGCAACATCATGGCGTCCCAGTTCTATGCAGCAGCCGTTGCCCAACGACCGACGATTCCGGAAGAGATCGGTCGGGGTGAGTTCGGCCCCCTTCATGACTGGCTGCGGACCAACATCTATCACCACGGCAGCAAGTATACCACCGCCGAACTGCTCGAGCGGGCCGTAGGCGGCCCGCTCTCACTGGATCCCTACCTGGCCTATTTGCGCGGCAAATTCGGCGAAATCTATCCGGGTGTTTCAGTGGGGGAGATCCAAGACTAGGAATTTGTCCGAAAATTCTCTGTGGCGAACAGGCTGGCTAGAATCTGTTGACATTGTACGTATCGGGCCGACAGTCCCGCTGCAACGTCCCCGGCACGGACCAGCGCCACTCCGGTGACCGAACGAGTTCTGGTCCGTGCCGGGGACGTGACGGCCAAATATCAATGGGACCTAGAGAGGTGGCGGGACTCACAACCGAATTTTCGAATAGGCTCTAAAGATTGAAGCGGATCGAAACCACATCCCCGTCTTGGACCGGGTACTCCTTGCCTTCTAGACGGAGCTTGCCGAGCTTGCGGGCTTCGGCCATGCTGCCGGCATCGATCAGTTCATCATAGGCGATGACCTCGGCGCGGATGAAGCCCTTCTGCAGATCACTGTGGATGGCGCCGGCGGCTTCGGGTGCATTGGCGCCCCGTCGTACCGTCCACGCACGTACTTCATCCTCGCCCACGGTGAAGAAGGTCTGACGATTCAGCATGTCGTATGAAAGCCGAATGGCCCGGTTGAGCCCCGGTTCCTCAATGCCGAAGTCGGCCAGAAATTCGGCGGCCTCCTCCGGATCCATTTGGGCGAGTTCCGCTTCCAGCCGACCACGCAAGAAGATGGCGCGGGCGCTCAGCAGATCTGCGGCACTCTCCTCGTCGTCATCGTCGCCCCCATTGACGATCACGAGCAACGGCTTCAGGGACATGAGGCCAAAACCGCCCAGGGACTTGCGTTCCGCATCGGTCAGCGCCACAGCGCGCAAGGCAGTTCCATCTTCCAATGCGGCCATCAAGCGCTGCAAGAGCGCTTCTTCCGCGGCCATGGCTTTGCGTTCCTCCGGCGTGCCCCGATTTTTCATGGTCGCAAGGCGTTCCAGCCGCCGGTCGATGACGGCCATATCGGAGAGCATTAGCTCGCCCTCCATGACTTCGATATCCCGGGCCGGATCGACCGTGTCTTCGGGATGGGGCACATTCTCGTCCTCAAACGCGCGCACGACGAGCAGCAGGGCTTCGTTGGCCGCAATCGCATTGAGCAGCGGCCCGGCAAGGCCGGACTTGGCCGCACCCTTGCCAAAGCCGGCGATATCGTTGAAGGTCACCTGCGCATAGGTCGTCTTTTCGGGGTTGAACATGGCCGACAGGGTATCGACCCGTTCGTCGGGCACCTTGACCACGGCCGTATGGACCTCGACCTGGCCGCTGGAGAAGGCCTCGGTAGCGGTGTCGCTGCCGGTCAAGGCATTAAAGATGGTGGTCTTGCCGCTGTTGGGCAAGCCGATAATCCCAATCTGCATGGAAAGAATCCTCGTCTGCTGGTGAAGATAGGGAACCTGCGGGAGATTGCGGCCTGAGATTGCACAGATCAGGCATACGCAGCCCGGAGGAGCCTGTAATTTTCGTCTGCCTACTATTTCTTGGTAGGAGGAATCAACTCGGCCGAAGGCAAACCGCCGCCGATCAGCAAGCCGGCGCCTGCGCCGTAGAGCAGACCGATACCGGCCGCCAGGGCCGTAAGGGACAGGAAGTGACTGCCCGGCGCCACGATTGCACCGGTAAGTCCTCCGGCGATAATGCCACCGACCCCCATGGTAATGGCGCCGCGCCGGGCGCCGCCCCAGTATGCCGCCAACGCACCGGGCGGGATCCAGAGCAGCGAGAGCACAGGCCCTACCCTGGCAATGTTGCGATAGAACTGGATAGGCAGGTCCGGCATCACCTGATCCGCGACCCATGGAAAGACAACCATGCCGAAGCTGAAACCGCCCATGAGGCCGATGATGGCGCCGAAGAGGACAAAGGGCAGTCGATTCATGCTGTGTTCCTCCGCTGAATGCATCCAAAGAATGGCATCCAAATGCTCGCAATAATTCCGACCCACGATTCTACCACAAGGATGGATACAGGCGCGATTTGAGTGCGGGCAAAACGAAAATCCACAATTTTCGGCCGAAAATGCACAATTTCACAACAATCCACAATTTGCCTCTTGACATCTCCGGCGGGCCTGTGATATTCTGGGCAGCAGAAGTATGGAAGTTTCGCGATATTTTGCTGTCTTGAGGCTTTGTACAGGAGGCGCACGAATGGTGAAGATTGGAACCATGCATCTCGTCCGCACCCGCGGTGGTGAAGGAGTTGCTTACCAAGGGAGTAGTGCGTCTACCGTCAGTTAGGGCTTGTATGAGCTGACTATTTCGGTCGCAGCGCACTACACGGTGCCTGCGGCTTTTTTGATTGGTACAGCCGGCGCGACAGTCATTGTCGCCTTGCCGGTCGGCCGTTCAGAACGTGGGCATCGGAAGTCGGTCCGGTGACCCACGTTTTTGTTTTGCCGAATTAATGTATGAGACGTGATCTGATGACGTGGGCAAGTTTGATTCAGTGCACAAGTTGAGGTTTTCTCATGGCAGTTCTCGCAGTAGACCATCACAACCAACAGAGGACAGAGCACGAGCGGGCGATTCAGGCCGCGGCGAAACATGACCGGCTATACGGGCTCTGGTTGCTCACATCCGGCTTTCGGGCCGAATATCTCGGCGCGGTGGTCAGCCTGGCCATTGCCACGGGCGGGCGCACGCTGACCTTTCTGCTGCTCGCCTACTTCATCGACACCTACCTAATCGCCGGAGACCAGTCGGTAGCCTTGCCCGTGATCGCGCTCGGCTTTGTCGCGCTGGCCATGGTGCAGGGCGTCTTCACCTTCCTGAGCGGGCGCCTCGCGGCCAGCACGTCCGAAGGCATTGTTCAGCGGTTGCGCAATTATATGCTGAACCATATCCAGCGGCTGACCTTCACCTACCACGACAAGATGTCGACCGGTGAGCTGATTCAGCGAGCCACATCGGATATCGATGCGATCCGGCGTTTCTTTGCCGAGCAGGCCATCGAAACCGGCCGCATCCTCATGCTCTTCGTGGTGAACTTCACGGCGATCCTGCTGATCGACTGGCAGCTTGCCCTGCTGTCGGTTGCGGTCATTCCCGTGGTCCTGGTGCTCTCCTACTTCTTCTTCCGCAAAGTGTCGGACGTTTACGAGCGCTACCAGGAACAAGAGGCGACGCTATCCAGCGCGCTGCAGGAGAACCTCAGCGGCGTGCGGGTGGTCAAGGCCTTTGCCCGCCAGTCCTACGAGGAAGCGCGCTTCGGCGAGGTCAACGAAGAGATGTACCACAGGGGCCGGCGCCTGTTGCTCATGCACTCGCTCTACTGGCCCTTCTCGGACATTCTGTGTGGTTTCCAGATGCTCTTCGGCTTCACGATCGGCGCGATCATGGCCATCAACGGGCGCATCAGCGTGGGAGAATACCTGGCCTACGCAGGCATGATCATCTGGATCATCTGGCCGATCCGCAACCTGGGCCGGCTGATCATTCAGATGTCGACCGGCATGGTCTCGTTCGGACGCGTTGCGACCGTGGTGCGCGAGCAGCGGGAAATGGTCGACGACCCCGCCTTTGTCACGCCTGCGCGTTTGACGGGCGAGGTCGAATACCGGAGCGTCGCCTTTGCCTACGCGGGCTCTGAGCGCCCCGTGCTGGAAGAGATTAGCTTTGTGGCCCGACCGGGGCAGCGCATAGCCCTGCTGGGCGCGACCGGCTCCGGCAAGACGTCCCTGATCAACCTGCTGCCCCGCTTCTATGAATACACGGACGGCGTCATCCTGCTGGACGGTAAGCCGCTGACCGAGTATGCGCGGGGATACCTGCGCCAGCAGATCGGGATTGTCGAACAAGAGCCTTTCCTCTTCTCCCGGACCGTGCGGGACAACATCATCTTCGGCGTGGGCCGGGATGTGTCCCAGGAAGAAGTGGAGGCGGCGGCCCGGGCGGCGGCCATCCATGAGGTGATCGTGAGCAAGTTCCCCGACGGCTACGACACCCTGGTCGGCGAACGGGGCACGACTCTTTCGGGCGGGCAGAAGCAGCGCGTGGCCATTGCCCGGACGCTGCTCAAGGATCCACGGATCCTGATTCTGGATGACTCGACGTCGGCCGTGGATACGGAGACGGAGGCCCTCATCCGCACGGCATTGGAAACGCTGATGGAAGGGCGGACGACCTTTATCATCGCCCACCGCATTCAGAGCCTGATGGACGCGGACCTGATTCTGGTCATGAAAGAAGGACGCATCGTTCAGCGGGGAACCCATGCCGAGTTGGTCACCCAGCCCGGCATGTATCGGAACATCTACGCGGCGCAGACGCGCATGGAAAGCGAACTCGAGGAGGAACTGACTCGTGTCCGAACATTATGATCAGTTCGAGGAAGAAGAATTCGACACCCAGTTCAACGGACAGACGATCCGGCGACTGATCGGGCAGATGAAGCCCTACTGGCCCCAGGCCCTGGGCTTCATCGTCCTGGTGGCGTTTGTCTCCTTCCTGGACTCATACTTTACATTCTTAAGCAAACGGATCATTGATGAAGGCATCGTCGCCCAAAACGTGGATGCGCTGCGGGGGATCATCACCCAGTATGGCGCACTCATCATCGTCCAGGCGGCTGCGGTCTTCGGCTTCATCTACCTGACCGGCATCCTGGGGCACAAGATCCGCTACGATCTGCGCAAGGCCATGTTCGGCAAGCTCCAGCAGCTTTCGCTGGGCTACTACAACCGTACGCCGGTCGGCTGGATCATCTCCCGGGTGACCTCTGATGCGGATCGGGTGGCCGAATTGGTGACCTGGGGCATGCTCGACGTGACCTGGGGCATCTTCAACATCGGGACGGCCCTGATCTTCATGTGGATGATTAGCCCCGAGCTGACCGTTATCGTAGCCCTAATCATCCCGGTCATTGTGGTCGTGGCGCTGGAGTTCAAGAAGCGCATCATCGTGCAGTATCGCAACGTGCGGCGCATCAACTCCCAGATTACGGGCCACTACAACGAGTCGATTACCGGCGTACGCGTGATCAAGGCCCTGGGACGGGAAGAGGCCAACCTGGACGAGTTCGAGGATCTGTCGGGCGAGATGTACGCGGCCGGCTACCGCGCCGCGTGGCTGTCAGCCCTCTTCCTGCCGACGGTGCAGTTGCTGTCGGCCCTGGCCGTAGGCGCCGTCATCTGGTATGGCGGCCTCCAGGCGCAGGTGGGTGGCATTACCATTGGCGGGATCCAGGCCTTTATCTCCTACATCACCTTCATGCTCTGGCCGATTCAGGAAGTGGCCCGGGTCTATGCAGGGATGCAGCAGGCCATTGCGTCCGGAGAGCGGATCTATTCGCTCCTCGACTCGGAGCCCGAAGTGGTGGACAAGGCTGACGCCTACGATCCCCGGGACATGCGGGGATCGATTGCCTTCCAACACGTAGATTTCTACTATGAAGAAGGCAAGCCCGTGCTGACGGACTTCAACCTGCACGTTAAGCAGGGTGAAACCATCGCCTTGGTCGGTCCCACGGGCGGCGGCAAGTCGACCATCGTCAACCTCGTGGCCCGTTTCTACGAACCCAAGCGAGGCGCGATCCTGATCGACGGCGCCGACTATACGGACTTCACCCAGCAGGCGATCCAGTCGCGCATCGGCATGGTGCTCCAGACGCCCCACCTCTTCTCGGGCACGATCCGGGAGAATCTGCGCTACGGCCGGCTGGACGCCACCGATGCCGAGATCGAAGAGGCCGCAAAGTTGGTGGGCGCGCATGAGTTCATCCTGCGTCTGCCCAACGGCTACGATGAGGAAGTGGGTGAGGGCGGCAACCTGCTCTCGGTGGGCCAGAAACAGCTCATCAGCCTGGCCCGGGCGGTGCTGGCCCGGCCCGACATCTTCATCATGGATGAGG
>CAYZLP010000130.1:0-9412 GCA_964478635.1 uncultured Caldilineaceae bacterium | reverse complement strand
TCCTGTTTGCTGTGTCTCGTTATACGATTCAGATTGACATGTTCAGATTGACATGCTCAGATTGACATGCTGAAAAACAGATGTCTGTCGGAGTCCAGGATACTACGCGTAGGAACGGGCGTCCACCTCAAAACGAATAGGCGCCGCCTATCCATTCGATCGGTAATGCCTGAGACGCTTCGGGACGGCCACGGACTGCAAGAAAGGGGAGCACGGCATTTACTGGTCTATGCCTCCTATCGGTGTCCGGTAGATTTCAAACAACGTCTGACCAGTCGGCGGCCAGACCACGCGCGTACGTTCGCCGCCGGGTACCCGTTCTTCCACTCGCTGCAACTCTTCAATGCGCGGCTCAATGGCAGCGTAAATTTGGCGGCGCTCCGACGAGCCTAGCTGGACATGGGTGGATGAGGTGAGCGTCTGCCTTACATCATGGCCGCTTACATTGGGCGCCAGAAACCACAGAATGGGAAAACCGGCATAGCTCACGCTTCTGTTACCCAAGAACCATAATTCGACCGGTTCGCCCTCATGGACCAAGGTCTGAGCCAGCAGCGTTGCGGTCTCGGAGGTCCACCGCCCATAGTTCTCCCGTGCACGGTAATCTACAAAATAGCCATGTAGATTTGTTGCGATAAGCGTTAGCAGGATCCCTCCGGCAAGCAGTGGCGCGATGAAGCGTCTGTTGGGAAATGCTGCAATTGCCGTAACATACAGGAACTGTAGCCCGAAGGCCATAAAGATACAGACGACCGGTGCAAGCGTGATGAACCGGGGTGTCTTGATCGGATAATCCATGAGCATCCCGGCGAAGAGCATGGTTAGGCCAAACCAAGCCAGGGGAATGTGGTAGGGCCACCGCCGCAGTCTCGCCAATGCGGTCAGGATGCCCAGAACCAGCAACCCATTAGCGAAACCCCAAAGTAGGGAACGCTCTGTATCGTAAAAGTCAAAATAGCGATCGACGGTACTATAAAAAAGGAGGCTCGCCCGACCGAGATGATTAGCCAGCAATTGAACAAGACTCAACCCATTCGCTTCCATCAACTCGGTCATGGTCGTGACGGTGAGCCCTTCAACCTGGAAGCGGATCAGAAATAGCTCTGGTCGACCGAGAAACGTGTAGAGCAGGGGGCCGGCGGCAAAGATTATGCCCGCAATGATTACAAAGACCGGATACCAATTGTGCGGGGACCGCCAGCGCCGCAGCTCCGCCGGATGGAGCAGGAGCCAACTCGCTCCGGTCAGAACGAGCAGGGGCAAGAAGAGACGCGCGCCCATGTAGAAGAAAAGCGCCAAACCGGCCAAAAGGCCCGTCAAGCCGAAAAAGAGGCGTCGATTTGTATAGATAGCCACGCTGAATGCGCTGACGATGAGGGTGCCGAAAAACGGGTCGGTGACATTGTTCAATGCAATCCGGCTGAAGTGAATGTGGAAGTGATAGGTGGCCAAAAGCACTCCGGCAAGGATGGCGACCGGACGGGCGTAGAGCAGGCGCGCCATGTAATAGGTCGTGCCGACGGTCAGCACGCCAATCACAGCTGCCACCGTACGCGCGCCGGCCAGCGTCGGCCCCGTAGCGGCCAAAACAACTGCATTTAGATAGGCCCACAAGGTTGGATGGCCATACCAACCTACGACGAACGGGCTCTGAATGCGGCCATCTAGGACTTTGACGGCTTCATAACTCAGAGCACCTTCGTCATTGTGCATGGCCAAGGGAAATCGATCCAATGCGGGAAAGCGGAATAATGCGGCCAGTGCAAGCAGACTCAGGAGAAGCAGCCAATCTCTACGGTTCCAAGTCATGCGCAGGGGAATCGCATCGTCCGCTTCGCGATCGAGCCAGTGACAGCAGAGTAGGAATGCCGCGTTTGCGCCAATCCAGGCGGTGACCGCCGGCACAACAAGCGTTGGCCGGAAAGCCTGATGGAGACTCAGGGAAAGGTAGAGCAGCAATCCGCTTACCAGCAGCCACCGACTGGAAACAGGCAAGCGAGCCAGCTGTCGCTGCAAGCCTGAGCTCCGAGTGCTCATGCCCGGGTGCTGCTCCGTGTGAGCACTTCGGTAATGGAACCGGCCAGGCCACAGAATGCCCCTGCCAGAATGCCGAACTGCCAGATGCCGCCAAAAGTGAGAAAGGTGAGGAAAGGAACGCTCAACAAGCCGCCGAGCACAGCATGCATCCCGCCGCGTTGTTTGACATAAAGCGCCGTGATTGCGCCGGCCGTGAGGGGTGCAACCATGGTCGCAAAGAGCTCGAAGTTGAGACCCGTACCGAAGAGATTCAGCACGATCTGCGTGGCCGAAACCAGCAGCGTATTGACGGCGAAGGCGAAGAGCACGCCGGTCCAGCGCAGGGGCGGTTTGGGGGGACGGGGTTGGTTGCGTCTGCTTTGTTTGCTCATGAATCAGCCTGGTTGTTGGAGCGTCGACCAATCCGGTTCGGCATACTCCTCCCGCCGCCAACGGTAGCCGGGCTCGGCAATGATGCCCGGTTCCTCCGCGGAAAGCAGCAGCTTCAGTGCGTCAAAGATCAGCGTGCGCTGCTGCAGCGGCGCGTGCTTCTCGCCCATGGGATGGCCCAAGGGCCAGCGGACGAAGACCGCCCGGGGCACGCCTACGGCTTCGGTCAGATCCTTGGTGATGGAGATGCTGACGGTGGGAATTCCGGCAGCTTCAATTGCACGTGCGATCAGCCCCACGGACCGATTGCACTGTCCTCAAGCCGGGGTCAGGAAGGCGAAATCTACGCCATCATCCCGCAGCTTGGCTGCCACCTCTGGCGCGGTCCGCTCGTTAAGCACGCCGATCAAATCGCCGTCGATGTGGCCCATGAAGCCGAAATGGCGGGGCGCCAGCTCGCCGACAACGCCCCGTTTCACCAGATCCCGGAAGTGATCCAGAGGGAAGATGACGTTGAGATCTTCGTCCGCATCGCTGTGATCGTAATACTTGTGGGTGATAACGATCTCGCCGGTATCGACGTCGCCCGGAATCTCTCGATAGGTCGGATCGCCGTCCGGGTTGGCCATGTCATACGGTGATTGCCCGGGCAGATGGATGCCGCCCGTCGTGATCAGGGCGATCCTACTGGTTGCGAGGGGCTTGGATGGGCCGGCAAACGGAATCTCGTCCGACAGATGGACCAGCGACTCGGTGCGACCGGCCGTCAGCCTGGCCCACAGTTGCGCCACGGCCGGAATGGCGTAGATTCGGTTCCAAAGGCGTTCGGTCAACGTTCGTTCTTCGGGCATGGCGCTTGACTCGTTCAGGGATAAAGGGGATTATTCCCAGGATTATTCCCAGGTGAAGCTTCGTAGGGCGCTGGGCGGGCTGGCGGCCTCCAACTGGCGCGTGCCGCTGCCGTCATCGATGACGCGCACGACGGACACTTGCCAGGAGTAGGTCGCGGACTCTCCTTCCGGTGGGGCGTACTCGGCGCCGAGACGGTGGCTGGTCGCCTTGGTCCAGATGCTCGGCACGACTTGGGCCGCGCCGTCGGTCGGGTAGACCATGAGCACATACCACTCATTGGGCCCCAGCACGTCGACGCTTACCCAACGCAAGAGCGCCGCTTCGTTACGTGAGAGAGTCGTGCGATTGGGCGGACCGACCAGTCTGGGTTCGATATAGATCGCGCTCTCTGGGCCGGTGGCCGGGCTCGTCTGCGCTTCGGGCGCCACGGGCGGCGCGGCCGACGTCACCTCATCCGGCACATCGCGCACCGGCACGATTAGTTCGTCACCCGGCCGGATCACGTCGTCGGCGCTCAGCCCATTGGCGTTGAGAATATCCTGTACCGTGCTGCCAAAGCGCGTTGCGATGGAGATGACGGTGTCACCCGTGGCGACGGTATAGCTGAAATTGGTCGTAGGGCCCTGATTGGTTGTCAAGGCCGCAGCCTCGCCCTGAACCGGAATGACCAGTTCATCGCCGGGGCGAATCAGTTCGTCGGCCAGATTGTTGGCCTGTTGGATGTCCTCCACGGTAACGCCATAGACCCCGGCGATCCCCAGGAGGGTTTCTCCCGACTCAACCGTGTGGGTCGTAAACGACGGAGCGACGGGTATCGGCGTTGGCGCAGGTGTGGCCGTGGGTTCCAGGGTGGGGGTTGCCGTCGGTTCGAGCACAGGCACATTGGTGGGCAGGATCATGTCGACCGCGACCGGTTCCTCGGCCTCGTTCTGCGGCTGAACGCCCAGCCGCCACCAGACCAGGAGCACGCCCAGCACGGCCACCACAAGCAGCGCGTCGACCCAGGAGACCCGCCGCTGGCGCTTGGGCTGGATGCGTAAGTCATGACCGCACATGAAGCATGTATTCGCATCCCGGGCGACGCGTGTTCCGCAGTTGGGACAGCGCCGCTCGGTGCCTACATCAGCCGAGACGGGCAGTTGATCCTGTGCCATGGATTTGAATTATAGCATCGAGTAAATGGTTTGGCCGAACAAACGTGCAGGATAAAACAGAAAAGGCGGGCATGACCGGAATCATACCCACCTTTTGTGAAAATCTATGCGCTTTCGGGAGATCGATTGAGAACGTTCTGCTATTCCGTCGCCTGCTGTTGCGCCAGGAGGTATGCCGTCAGATCGCCCAGGTCTTGTTCACTGAGGGTGTCGACGTAGGTTTGGGGCATAACGCCCTGGGGATAGCCGCTCACAATATGTTCGTTCGGCGCAACGATGCTCTGGTGGAGGTAATAGGCGGGACTTTGACCGGGCACCCGATTGACGGCCGTGTTGCCCATGTTGTACCAGGTGGGGCCGGTCATCTGCGCCTCTGGATCCATTGCATGGCAGCCAATGCAACCGTTGACCAGGGCCAGGGTCTCGCCATTGGCGGGATCGCCCGCTTGAATCGCCGCGACGCTCGCTTCGTCGAGCCCGGCATAGACCTCTTCTTCGCTCAGGTCGGCCAGGGTGAGCTGCACTTCTTCTTCCGCCGGCGCCGCCTCCGCCTGGTTGGATTGGGCGGCCGCGATCATTTGCGGACCCAGATCGGGCGTAATGATCTGCGTCGTGGGATCCGGTGCACAGGCCGTCAGGAGCGAGCCGAGCACAAACAAAAGGGTAGCGACTCCAATCAGACGACGCTGCCGCAGCCAATTCATTGCAACCTCCCCAAAATACCTGGTGAACGTAGTAAATCTTACGAATCTCGGCTAGTGTATCATAGCGTCTGGGATCGGACAATTTCACCTACTTCTGCGCGATATTTCACAATAGGCGGCCACCGCCCCCAGCGACCGCCCGGAAATCCGCTAATTGTCACATTATTTGAACTTTGCACATTCCTCCAGCGCGAAAACCGGCGGGAATGTTCGAAGTTCAAGTGACGTCTCTATAGGGCCCAATCATTCCGGCCCCAAACGGATCCGCGCCCTTTGCTCGCATGAAATCTCATTTTGCCGCCAATGGACCGCGCAACAAACCGGACACGGCGGACTTGTCGTGAGCCTGTCGAATGCCTGTCGAATGCCTGTCGTGAGCCTGTCGAACGATCGTGCCGATTGCCTGCAGAAAATCAGTCGGGATTCGCCCCAATCTGCCAGTTCCGCAGTCGCTTTGGTTCAAAATGAGAAGCGCTGCCATGCTCGCAGAACGCTTTTTCAGTCGAGTTATCATGCGCTATACTGTGAAACACGCAACACAATCCGTCGCGTGCTTCATCCACCAGACCCGAATCCAATGGACTACCTGGACTTTGAACTCCGCATCGGCGCGGGGAAGAGAAGCGAATACGAGGTGACGGTGCTGCAGGCGGCTGCAGGCGGAGAGCCGACGATCTCGGCCAACATCCCCATTGCTGACCACGAGTGGCGCCGTCTGGTCGATCAGTTGGTCTATGCCCGCGGCGCCCGGGATCCCCGCCGCAGCGGTCCGGCGGTCGGGGAGGCGAACGAGGTTTCCATCAGCGCGTCTGATGAGGCATTGCTTGCACGCGAGATTGGTGTCAGGCTCTTCGAATCCATTATCGCCGATTCGGTGCGCGATGCCTACGTCAGCAGTCTGGCCCGGGCCCGTGAGGAGGGCAAGGGCTTGCGCCTGCGCCTGCGCATCGACGCGCCTGAGGTTGCGCTTCTCCCGTGGGAGTGTCTCTACGATCCCCAGGCCGGCGATCACGTCTGCCTGCTGCGGGAGACGCCGCTGACGCGCTTCACGGCCCTGAACCGCGATCCGGATGTGCTGAACATCACGCCGCCCCTCCGCATCCTGGGTATGGTGGCCACCCCCAGCGAGCTGGCTCCTCTCGCAGTAAACGAAGAGCGTGCGCGCATGACGCACGCCCTGGAACATCGGCTGGACCGGGGCGATGTGGAACTGGCCTGGGTGGAGGGCGGTACATGGGAAGCCCTGCGGCAGGCGCTCGACCAGGGTCCCTGGCACGTCTTTCACTATATTGGGCACGGCGATTTCGATCCTGAGGCCGGTGAAGGATTGCTGCTCTTTGCCGACGAGCATGGCGCAACGCAGCCCATGCCGGCCACAATGCTAGGGCGTCTCTTTTCAGGCCATACTTCCTTGCGGCTGGCCTTTTTGAACAGTTGTGAAGGCGGCCGCACCAGCGAGTCGGAGCTCTTTTCCAGCGTTGGCGCCGTCCTGACGCTCCGGGGCGTTCCCGCCGTTATCTCCATGCAGTTCCCCATCACCGACAAGGCTGCGCTGGAATTTTCGCGCCTTTTCTACGACTCGCTGGCCAGGGGCAATCCCGTCGATCTGGCGATGACCGACGCTCGGTCCGGGCTCAGCTTCCAGCAGCAAGACGGTATTGAATGGGTCACGCCTATGCTGCATATGCGCGCGCCGGACGGGCGCCTTTTTGCGGCGGATTCAACAACGGTCATCTTCGACGAGAACAAGCCGGTTCCGATCAAGTCAGCACCTTCTGCTCCGTCACGCACCATGAATGCGGCGGCCCGGGTGGACGGCCGAGCCCCGGGCGGGTCGCCGCCGCGGGGGCTCGAAATCTTGCGCCGGAAGGTATACCAGTACTGGATCGAGGGCGTGTTGGAGAGTTCGCTCTTCATGCATGCGCTTCACGATTTGGGAATGGAAGCCGCGCTGGATGCAGTCGAGAGCCCTTGGGGTACGCACGTCGAGCAGCCAGGCTCATCAAGCCACGCTCTGCCCGACGAGCAGACCCTGCTTGATGTCTTTGATGAACACGGCGGCTCGCTGCTGATCCTCGGTGAGCCGGGTTCGGGCAAGACTACCACCATGCTCGATCTGACGCGTCGTCTGCACCAGCGCCTGCCCGACGGCAGCGGTGCGTCGGGCAGTTCGCCGGTGCCGGTCGTATTCAACCTTTCTTCCTGGACGCCCGAATTTCCCCAGTTGGAAGACTGGCTGGTGGATCAGATGAGCATTCAGTACCAGATTCCCCGCGTGGATGGCCAAAAACTCCTGGCCGCGGGTACGATTCTGCCCCTGCTGGACGGTCTGGATGAGACCGCGCCCGCAGTCCGGGACCGGTCGGTGGAAGCCATCAACACCTTTGTTTTGGAGCGCAGCCTGACAGGATTGGTGGTTTGCTGCCGGCTCAAGGAATACAATGCCCTGCCCGTGCGTCTGGCACTCAACACCGCCCTTCGGCTAACCGAACTAACTGACGCGCAGGTAGATGACTATCTGAATGCGGCCGGTGATCAGCTTGCCGGTCTGCGGGATCTTCTACGTCGCGAGACCGCCATGCGTTTCGATGCGCGATCTCCGCTCTGGCTTAACCTCATGGTGCGGGCCTATCACGGTTTGTCCATTGCGGACCTGGCTCGAGAAGCCGAACAGAGTGCCGCTGCGCGGCGGCGCCAATTGATGAACGACTATATGGATCGGATGTACCGGCGCGCGCGAGGCGATGGATCATGACCAATCAGCGCGTAACGCCACCCTATTCCGAAGCGCAGGCCACGGCGTGGCTGTCCTGGCTGGCCTATAACATGCAACGGCGCGATCAGAGCATCTTGCAGATCGAGAATTTGCAGCCGAGCTGGCTGACCCCGCGGGGCGAGACCGGGCTGCACCTCTTGCTGACGCGGCTGCTCTGGGGGCTGATTGGGGGAGGGATTGCCGGCCTGCTGTTTGGGCTGGTTGGAGGACTGACCAGCGGCACATTTGACAGGGTGAGCGCCGAGCTCAGCGGCGAGGCGGGCCCGGGCGCAGCATTTGGCGTGACTGGCATGCTGGGTGAGGGCTTGCTCTTTGGTCTGCTGCTGGGGCTTCTCCTGGGGGTTCTCTTTGGCCTCTTCGAACTGGTGCTGCCGCTTCGCAGGCTGGATGGCTGGTTGCGTGGGCAGGGCGGTTCTACAAGAGTTATGCTCACCGGCATCGTTGTGTACGGGATACTGGGCGGGTTGCTCGTCGGGGTTCCGATCGGGCTGCTTGGCAGACTGTCCGACGTGGCAATCATCGGTTTGCTCTTTGCCCTGCCTTTCGCCTACATCCGTACCTCCAGGGCCACCCTGCGTGATTACGACCATCGCATTCACTGCCTGGAATCACTGCAGTGGTCCTGGCGCAACGTCCGCCGCAGTGCACTCAGAGGAGGCGTTTACGGTGTCCTGGGCGGAGCGGTTTTTGGGCTGTTGGCCGGGTTGTTTGCCGGGTTCGACTACGGACTGAGCGGCGTGCTGGGTGGCGGCCCCATGACCTGGCTGACCGGCGGTCTGTTTACAGGGCTTTCTTTCGCCCTTATCTTCGGGCCGTTAATGGGGCTGCTCTTCGGCCTGCTTGGCGGCCTGATCGGCGGCTTCCAGCCCGCGGCGCGTGAGATGAAAACGCGACCCAATCAGGGGATGCGCCTGACCGTCCAGTCCGCGGTCAAGATGAGCGTAGTCGGTGGGCTCGTCGTCGGCCTGCTGACCATGGGCGTGACGTTGCCCACCGGTGCGGAGGACGGCATCGTGGCCGGCGTCATGGCCGGCGGCGTTGCAGCGCTGATTCTGGGGCTCTGGTATGGGGGGCTGGACATTATCGAGCACGGCCTGGTCCGGATCAGCATTGCGCAGCGGGGGCATGGGCCTCTCAATTACGCACGCTTCCTGGACTATGCCACCGACGAATTGAATTTTCTCCAGCGGGTGGGCGGCGGCTATACGTTCATCCACCGCTATCTGCTGGAGCATTTTGCCGAAATCGCTGTGGAAAAGGAGTATGTTGCGCCAACCGAGGAAGAAAAGCCGGCCTACGCATAGGAGGGCCGGCATTCCCCGGCCGCGGGCTCCGGTGGAAGCTCGATCGGCAGCCATCGCGGCAAACGAAAAGAGCGACGTCTCTCCGGCAGGGAGAAGACGTCGCTCTTTTGCTTCGGGGCCCTGAACAGCGCCAGGGTGATGGCGTCCTCGAGAGGATTTGAACCTCTGACCTCTTCCTCCGCAGGGAAGCGCTCTATCCGCTGAGCTACGAGGACA
>CAYZLP010000129.1:3313-9431 GCA_964478635.1 uncultured Caldilineaceae bacterium | reverse complement strand
GCTACAAGGATTACATCCTGCCCCTGGTCTTCTACAAGCGGCTGGACGACGTCTATGACGACGAACTCCAGAAGTTGGCTCGGAGCCTGGACGTCGATGCAGGGACGGCTGTGGCGTTTGCCGAAACCGACCGTTCGCTCATTCGCTTCTATCTGCCCGGATCCGTCTGCTGGCGCATGTGTGGAAGCAGACGACCGGTCTGGGCGAACGATTGACCGACGGGCCAGATTCGACTGTTGAGTATAGAGTTCGTCGTTCGGAACCCAAGGGCTCGCTCATCATCTAGCCGAATCTCAAATCTGAAAAGTTATCATAAGGTGAAGCGTCTCATTGTCAAATGACGCGATTTTTCCCGATCACTTATCTGGATCCATCACCAACTGACGCGATTTTTGCTTGACGAATACAGACGGTGCGCGCTGTTCTCCGAATCCACACTGGATTGAATCCGATTGGCCCTTGATCAATGGCTGCGCCCGCACATTCGAGACTGCGCTGGAAGAGGATGCGCGGAGCGCTCAATTGCTATCCCTTCAACGCGCCGGCCGTTATGCCCTGGATGAAGCTGCGTTGGAAAAACAGAAACAGGATGAGGATGGGAATTGTCGCCAGCGTCGCGACGGCCATCATTTCCGACCAGCGGTACTGGAACTCCTGCAGAAAGACCATGCTGATGCCTGCAGGCAGCGGACGCAGTTCCGTGGAACTGGTAAAGGTCAGGCCAATGACGAATTCGTTCCACGAAGTCACGGCTACGAAGACGCCGGCTGCGGTCAACCCGGGACGCGCCATAGGCAAAACAATGCGAAACAGCGTGTGAAACGGGCCGGCGCCATCGACGTACGCCGCTGCTTCGATATCGGTGGGCAAGGTATCAAAAAAACTCTTGAGCAGCCATACGACAATCGGCAGCGTCAATACCGTATGGCCGAGTATCAAGGCCGGGTACGAGTCCAACAGATTCAACCTCGCAAACATAATATACATGGAGATCATCAGCAGGGGCAGCGGAAAGGCCATGGAGGCGAGGAAGAAGAGGAGAACCGCCTGGCCGCCCCGGAACTGAAATCGAGATAGCGCGTATGCGGCAAGCGAACCGGCAATGAGGGAAAGTATCGTCGTGCCTGCGGCAACGATCACACTGTTTAGGAAGAATCGCAGCATCGTCGTGTTGAGGGCCAGCCGGAAGGATTCTAAACTCGGATTGCTCGGTATCCAGGTCGGTGGAATGCGAAATACCTCGCTGGTCGATTTGAAGGCAGTGGAAAGCATCCAGGCGATGGGAAACAACATGATGATGACCGCTGCGATCAGCGCAATATACAGGCCGACCGTGGCCAACCCTTTCCGATAATTGACCGGCTTGCGGGCCGCGGCTTCAGCTGTCGCCAGATTGGCGTCGGTTGCGTCGTAGGTCATTGGGGCTTACCTCTCCGGTTGGACCAGCAAGCGCATGTAGAAAAATGCGAAGGCAATGATCATCAACAGCCATAGGGCGCCCACGGCCGAGGCCAGGCCAAATTCCCATCGTTGGAAAGCCAGCTTATAGGTGAACAAGCTCAGCGTGGTTGTGGCATTGACCGGCCCGCCCTGTGTCAATACCCATAGGAGCGTAATCTCCTGAAACATGCGTACCGCCTGCAGCAGGCCGACGGTCAACATGACGTTCCTCACCAGCGGAATCATGACGTAGAAGAGGCGATTGACATAGGAGGCGCCATCAATCGCTGCCGCCTCCAGTAGCTCCTCAGGCACGCCTTCCAGCGCCGCCAAAGAGACCACCATCATGAACGGCACGGTGCGCCAGGCAAAGCCAAGAATGACCACGATCTGGGCGAGTCTGGGCGTGGCCAACCAGTTCAGCGGTTCATCAAGCAGGCCGAGCCACTGCAGCGTGTAGTTCACAATGCCAAAATCAGCGTTGAAGAGCCAGCCCCATAGAATGGTCACAGCAATCCACGGTACGATCCATACCTGAAAGACCGCACCGCGAAAGAGTCCGACGCCTCGCAGCTTGGTGTTCAGCATTAAGGCCAGAACGAAGCCAACCAGCGTGGCAAGCAGGATCGATATGCCAACGATGAGGATGCTGTTGAAGACGACTTCCCAGAAATCACTGTCCGTTAGCAGGCGTTCGAAATTGTCCAACCCGATCCATCGTCGATTGGCGCGCATCGGCGAGGCATTGGTGAAACTCAGCCTGAGTCCATTGATCAGTGGAAAGATCACGAATGTGCCGACCAGCAGCAAGCTGGGCAGCAACAGGACACTGATAAACCCTGCTCTGTTTCGCTTATTGAGGATCAATCGTCAATTCTCCGGGCAAACCAAGCCTGGAAGGTGCTGGCAGACTGCAGACGTAGCTGGACAGATGGATACCAAACCATAGGAGCCGGCACGGAGGGCAGTCTGATGACCCAAGGACGCAGGACGCATGGTCCTTCAGACCACCCCCCACAGGAGGCGCCGGTGAGATTTATTCGCTATCCAACAATTCCTGGATTTCGTCGGCAGCCTCTGCCAGGGCCCCGGCCGGATCTTCGCCCTGCAAAACCTTTTGGAGCGCGAGCGACAAGCTGTCGGTCATGGCATTCCATTGAGGATGCTGGATCGGCACGGAGTTGGCGTTGGGCACAGCATCGACAAAGGCCTGGATATACCCGTCTTCGCCGATGGCGCCGGTGGTCAAGAGGTCAAGTTGCGCAGTGGACAGCTGATCGCTGACCTCGTAGTAGCGGGTAACCGCCTCCGAGTTGGTGGTGATGAACTCGATGAAATCAGCCGCCAACTCCTTGTTTTCCGAAGTCTCGCTGATCCCCAGCACGTGGGAGTTGGCGATCATGCGTACCCTGCCGTCGGGCCCGGCCGGCATGGGGGCGACCCAGACGTCGCCGTCGGGCGCAACGGTCATGGCCCCTTCCGAGAGGCTGTCCACCAGGCCTTTGGCCCACGGTCCCTCGAACATGAATCCGGCGCGGCCTTGGCCAAAGACCGTGCGGCTTTCTTGGATGCCGAAGCCGTTCGGGCTGCATTCGGATGTCACGACGTCCTGGAGCCACTGGTATGCAGCCACAGCCGCCTCCTCGGCGATAACCACTTCGCCCTCTGCATTGAGCACGTCACCGCCGAAACCCCAGATGACCGGGATCGACCAGTGGCCCGAGTTCGGATGGCGCGCCGTCCGCAGCGAAACCCCGTAGACCGAACTGCCGTCCTCCCGGGGTGGTAGGGCGCAGATGGCCTCGACGGCTGCGGTGAACTCATCCCAGGTTGCAGGAGGGTTGTCGGGGTCCAGCCCGGCTTCTTCCATAAGGCTGCGGTTATACACCATGACAATCGGCGCAGGAACCCAGGGCATGGCCTTGAGCTCGCCGTCAAACGTGACCGCATTGCGCGGTCCTTCCGGCACACCATTGATGACATTCTCATCGAAGAGGGACTCGATGGATGCAAGCGCACCCATGCCGTTCATCTGCGGCGTCCAGCCGGAAACAAGCTGGAAGATGTCCGGCGCATTGTTGCCGAGCACGGCGGTCGTTGCCTGATTGAGGGTCTCTTCGAAGGGCGTGGCGATATACTCTACGGTAACGCCGGGATGTTGTTTTTCGAACTCTTCGATCATGTATTCCCACGCCGGCACATAGAACTCAAACAGGCCGATCCAACCCATAAATGTCAGGGTCGTTTCTTCTTGCGCGGGCGCGGCTTCTTCTGCCGCCGGCGCGCTGGGCGCAACCGATGGGGCGGCACACGACAGCAGGACGCTCATGACCAGGACAAGCGCAATCACGGAAAAAGTGGTTCTTCGAAACATGCGGTTCGCTCCTTGTCTTGACATAGTTCGAAAGCTACGCAATTTGGTCGGGAACCCAGGAGAGGGTTTCCCGGCCGGAGAGTTCTTCCAGGTATGCTCCTCGACTGTTGTCTTCCGAAGATTGACGCCAGTCAACGAGCTTGATCAGGTATTCATGCATCACCTCCCTCCTATCGGGCGCATCAGCCAGATTGTGCAGCTCACCGGGATCCGCCACCAGGTCAAACAGCATGTCGGGCAGTCCGTTGAAGTGAACATACTTGTATTGTTTATCGCGTACCATCCAAGCTCGGCATTGGTTCGCCGCAAGCGCCAACTTTTCGGCCGTTTTGTAAAATCGAAAATCCCAGTCACCGTAGACCGCATCCCGCCAAGTGGCTGGCTTCTCTCCCCTGAGAAATGGCACGAGACTTCTCCCCTGCACTGCCGTCGGAACGGCTACACCAAAGGCATCCAGGCAGGTTGGCAGAATGTCGATGCTTTCGACGAATTCTTCAACAATCTGCCCTCGGCAGGCATCCGCGCGGGGATCCGGATCATAGATGATGAGGGGCACGCGGATTGCGCTTTCGTAAAAGAGTTCTTTCTCGAACAGCCAGTGGTCGCCCATGTATTCGCCATGATCCGAGACGAAGATGATCAGCGTATCGGCCAAGCGTCCCTGGGCGCGCAGGCAATCAAAAAGCCTGCCCAGATTCGTATCGATCTCCGTGATTAGCCCGTAGTAGGTTGCGCGCATCTCGCGCCAGGTCTTTTCGTTGTCAAAGGGGAGACTGCGCCGCTCCGTTCTGAAGGGCTCCAGCAGCGGATGGGGGTTGGTGAGTTCTTCGGCCGAGCGGACGGGCGGCGGGACGGATGCCGGGTCATACATAGTGTTATAGGGCGCGGGTGCGACATTCGGCCAATGAGGCTTCAGGTAGGACAGATGCAGCAACCAAGGACCGTCGCCGGCTTGTTCGATAAATTCAATGGCGCGATCCGTCATAAAGGCCGTGTCGCTGTCCTCCTGGCGGATTATGGTGGGATAGCGCGTGTTCTCAAATCGCCACCCGTTTTTGGGACCGTCAGGCGTATCGACCAGAAACGCGGCAAGCATTGGCTGGTCGTAGGGCAGATCGTATCCTTTTGCCCGCAAGTGTTGCATCCAGCGGTTCGTGTCGCGCTCATCTTTGCGCCAGGGTTCCCCGTTGCCCCAGAATTCGTTTACCTCCCAGGGCTCGAAACCGGCGTTTTCGATCAACGCGGCCGTTCCGTGGCGATCGGCAAAGGGTTGGTCGGGCACATGATGGGTCTTGCCGCACAAAACGGCCCGAATGCCGCTCTCTGCCAGCATCGTTGCCAGCGTTGGTTCATCGACGGGCAAGGGGACTTCATTCCAGTACGAGCGATGCGCGTGGGTATACCGTCCCGTATAGAAGCACATGCGACTTGGTCCGCAGACCGCGGTTTGAACATATGCGTTCGGGAAATAGCTGCCTTCCCGGGCCAACCGATCCAGGTTTGGCGTCTGCACGATCGGGTGGCCGGCGACCCCCAGGCAATCCGCCCGCATCTGATCGACCATGATGAATAGGACATTTTTGACGGTCATCTGGTTCATTACCTTGGTTGCTGAGTGTTTTTCACTCTTTCGGTCTGGGTGGCGCCGTCGACTCGCGAACGATTAGCTGCGTCTCCAGTACCACCGACGCGGGGCTACCGCCCGCAATGATTTCCAGCAACATCTCGGCCGCAATCGCTCCCCAGGAATCGAGGTTCTGATTCACGGTTGTCAAGCCGGGGACCACGTCGGCGGCTTGGGGAAGGTCGTCATAACCCACGACGGAGATGTCTTGCGGTATGCGCAATCCGATCTGGCGCAGCACGCGCATGGCATTGAGGGCAAGGCGGTCGTTAAGCGCAACCAGTGCGGTCAGCTCCGGATGAGTCTGCACCAATGTCCGGATGGATTCCATGCCCTCTGCCTGGGAAAACCGGCCGTCCACATAGGGCAGCGACTGGAAGTCAAGGTCATGTTCGCGTGCGCCAGCCTCGATGCCGGCCATCCGCTCGCCGGCAACGGCGAAGAGACGATCGTCAAGCCCGATGATACCGATCCTGTCATGTCCCAGACCGCACAGGTGATCGATAATCTGCCGGAATCCGCCCAAGTTGTCGGCCCGCAGGGTGAAGGCATGGTCAGCGTAGCCCACGACCACACAGGGCAGGTGGTGGTGCCGGATGATGCGCATCAGCGATCCGATGGCGAAGTGACCGTCAACAATGATTCCGGCAAGGTAGCCGCTCTGGATGAGCGCTTCAAAC
>CAYZLP010000129.1:0-3213 GCA_964478635.1 uncultured Caldilineaceae bacterium | reverse complement strand
CGTTTCAGGCTTGAAGCTATAGGGTGAATCGTCGGACAGGATGCGGGAAGCAGTCGAGAGCGATACACCGGCTTTCCTGGCCACTTGTTTCAGGCTGACAGGCATCGGTCTTCACTCCGTTTGAACGCAAGCGCTTGCGTTCATCACTATAGCGCAATTCTGATCAGAACGCAAGCGCTTGCGTAATTTTGTGTGCAGTTCACGCTGGGAGCGCTTCTGTCATGCTGAGCGAGTCGGCCCCGTACCTTTGCCGTCAATTCGGTCTAGCGAAGCATCTCATCTTTGCTTGCCCCGAGACTGAAATGCACCACGTAATTTTCAAAGACAGCCAGCAGACTGAATGGTCGGCAGTAAATGGGTCAGGCGGCTTCACGAATACTTACCGACCGGTTGAAGAAAGCGCAGATCAACCGTTGAGGGCCGGCAGAACCTCGGCGATGAGCAGCTCGACCGACGTCAGATCGGGAAATCCGGCGCAGTCCAGCATGAAGTAATCGACGCCCAACGCAATAAACGCCTGCATTTGCTCGATGATCTGCGGCGGCGTACCCACAAAGCCGAAGTCGTCTTCATCGCCAGGGCTGAAGCGGTCGCCGGCGAGGCGCTTGGCCGCTTCTACTGTCGCTGCACAGGCGCAGCCGCCACACCACGTGCGCCGTACCGTGCCTGGATCCCGATCGAACTCGGCACAGGCTTGGTCGAGCAAGGCGCTCATGCGGCCATATTCGTGGGCGCCGGTTGACGAGACGTTCCACCAGTCTGCGTGACGGGCCGTCAACCGCAGCATGCGCGGTCCGAAGGCGCCGATCAAGATGGCTGGGCATGGATGGGGCCGTGGCTCGCAAGTTGCCTGCTCGATGCGATAATGCCTGCCGTGGAAAGTGGCTTCCGGTTGCGTCCACAGCGCGCGAATGATCTGCACTGCTTCCTCCAACTGCTCGACGCGCAAGCCCGCAGGCGGAAAGTCGTAGCCATAGGCCCGATATTCCTCCTCATGCCAGCCCGCCCCCAAACCCAAAATGAAGCGACCTCCGGTCAGGAAGTGTAGATTCGCACCCATTTTGGCGACGAGGGCCGGATTGCGAAACGACTGGCACAGCACCGTGTGGCCAAACTTGAGTCGGGGATGGCGCGCAGCCATATAGGCCAGCGTGGTGAAGCTCTCCAGCACATCCGTACGACCGAACTGCAGATGGTCCACAATCCACGCCGAGTCGAAATGCCCGCCTACCAGCGTGAGCGCGCGATCGAGGTCATCGACATAAGTCTCCCGGTGCGCCTGACTCAGTTGGTCGGCGGGCATCACGAAGCCGAAATGGATTCGGGTCATCTCTCCCCTTCCTCCAGGGGATATCCCGCGTCTCGCCACGCATTCATGCCGCCGACCAGGGCGCTCACCTGCGGATAGCCCTGTTGACTCAGTTGGAACGCCAACCTGGCGCTCTCTTGTTCGGCCGGTCAGGTGCAGTAGGTGATGATCAGCTCCTTCGCCGCCAGGGCGGCATCCAGCTCTTCATTCGAGCTGGCATAGGGCGGGACGGAAAAGAGGGGCAAGGCGCCCGCGATGTGGGCTCGTTCATACTGGGGCGTGCTCCTAGCATCGATGAAGACGGCGGCAGCGTTGTCGAAGTGCATTTTGGCCTCTTCGACGGAAATACGGGGAACGTCTGCCGCAGATTGGATCACCAACGGCGTCGGAGCCGCCTCGGTCACGGCATCTGTCGCCATTGGGCCGGGGTCGACGATCGGCGTGCACGCAGTGAGGAAGATTGCTGCGCTGATGAACGCAAGTAGTGAGATTCTCAAGTGCATGATGCTCTCCTTCCTGACAAATCGAATCGGTGCAGGCGTCAACGCTGCACGATGCTGCCGGCGGCTGCGCAAGGTGGAGGAGAAATCACTTCGATTGTACCACGACTGTCAACGTTTCTACCCCGTTGGAATGGTTGAGATTTCCGTGCTATCCTAGCGGTGAGGCAGCGTACGGAGACTCTCTTGAAAGGCGGTTGAGCCCTTGACCCAGTCGAACATGCGACCAAACATCCTGTACATCCACTCCCATGATACCGGCCGGTACGTTCAGCCTTACGGCCATGCCGTGCCGACGCCGCGCATCCAGCAGTTCGCACGAGAAGGCGTACTCTTTCGCCGGGCTTTTTCGGCCGCGCCCACCTGTTCGCCCAGTCGTGCTGCGCTCTTGACAGGGCGCTCTCCTCACAGCAACGGCATGCTCGGGCTCGCGCACCGGGGCTTTAGCCTCCATGATTACGGCCAGCACCTGGTGCATACGCTCCGGCGCGGCGGCTATCGATCGACCCTGATCGGCGTCCAGCATGTGGCCAAAGATCCCCGCACCATCGGGTACGACGAGGTTGTGGAATTGCAGCAGGCCGCCGCCGCACGCCCTTTTCAACCCGAACCGGGCGCCGCAGCCATCGTCGATGCGGCCGCCGCATTTTTGGCTGCTGCACCGGCCGAACCCTTCTTCCTCGCGGTCGGCTTTTTCGAGACCCACCGCGAATATCCGCCGGCCACCGAAGCCGACGAACCCGCCTACTGCCGCGTGCCGCCCCATCTGCCCGACACGCCCTCAACCCGGGCCGACATGGCCGCCTACCACGCCAGCGTGCGCGTGCTGGACCGGAGCGTTGGCGCGGTTCTGGATGCGCTGGACGAGAATGGGCTGACCGACAACACGCTGGTAATCCTCACGACCGACCACGGGCTGGCCATGCCGGGCATGAAGTGTACGCTGACCGACCGGGGCATCGGCGTCATGCTCATGCTCCGCGGGCCCGGCGGCTTTCAGGGCGGCGCCGTGTCAGATGCGCTCGTGTCCCAAGTGGACATCTTCCCGACCCTGTGCGAACTCCTGGAGCTCGAACCGCCGGTCGGACTGGAAGGCCGTTCCCTCATGCCCCTGATCCGTGGGGAAGAGACGGAGATTAACGAGGCAATCTTTGCGGAGGTCAGCTACCATGCGGCCTACGAACCCCAGCGGGCGGTACGAACGCGGCGCTGGAAGTACATTCGCCGCTTCGGTGAATGGGAGTATCCGGTCCTGCCCAATGTGGACGACAGTCCCAGCAAGGACGTTTGGCTTGCCCACGGCTGGCGCGGCCGCCACGTACCCCGGGAAGCCCTTTACGATCTGATCTTCGACCCGGGCGAGCGCAACAACCTGGCCCACGATCCGGACTATGCCGAACCGCT
>CAYZLP010000128.1:0-9550 GCA_964478635.1 uncultured Caldilineaceae bacterium | reverse complement strand
TCGCGCGGATGCCCGGCAACAGGATCTTGATGGTCACGCCATGCGGCGCCACCTGCCGCGCAGGCGCCCGCCGCCGTCGCTGAAAGCGCAGACGCCGTCGCTGAAAGCGCAGACGTTATCGTGGCCGAGGTAGAAGAGAGCCCCGCGGCAGCGGCTTCAGAAGGGGCTTCGGTGAGTGACGCAAGTCCGGAGAGTGCACCGGTTGACGAGGCGGCGCAGATGCAGCCCGCTACGAATGGTGCGGCTGCCGGTGGCAACGGTTACAATGGATCGGGCTTTGCGTCGGCGACGACGGCTTCGGTCTTTAAGCCGGTCGAGGCGATGTCTGAGCAAGAACTCGAGAGTCGCCAGATGAATCGGCGTGAATTCCTCACCTACGCCTTCGGCGGCGCGATGGGTCTTCTGGCCCTGCAGGCCGGGGTCGTCAGCTTCTTTTTCATGTATCCCCGCTTCAAGGCCGGTGAATTCGGCGGCCTATTCTTCATGGGACCGGAATCGAGCGCACCGCCCGTGGATGCGGCGCCGATAGCCGTATCGGACGGCAAATTCTGGTGGGTCAACGTCGAAGGCGAAGGCCCCAAAGCCATCTATATGGTTTGCACCCATCTGGGCTGTCTCTACAAATGGGTCGGCGAAAACAACCGTTTTGAATGTCCCTGCCACGGCTCGAAGTTTACCCGCTCGGGTGACTATATTGAAGGACCCGCGCCGCGTTCGCTCGATCACTTCGAGCTTACCGTCGAGGACGGCGAATTCGTTGTCGATACCGGCGCCAGAGTGAACGGCGCCCCGGCAGCGGATTCACCTGCGGCCGGCACCGGTTGATCTTGGGTTTTTCTTTCAGCGCAGCGGGAACATTCCCCTGCGCTGCCGCATGACATATTGCCCAGTCGTGGTTTGGTAGTGTCGTATAGCCAGAAGAAGAAACGGAGTCCCAATGGCTGTCCAACCTGATGTTGAAAAAAAGGGCATTCTCCAAACCGTGGGGAGCGCGGCCGACGATGTCTTCACGCGCATCACCGCAGGCATCAGCGCAGGCGAATTCCGGCGCATGCTGCGCGGTGAGCCGCCGGGTCGTCCCAACCCGCGTTTGAAGCCCCACGCAGAAACGTTCCTGCTTCACATCAAGCCGTCTTACTATCACGAAAGCGTCACCCGCTTCACCCATACGTTCCGCCTCGGCCTGCTCTCCACCTACATCTTTTTCTTTGAGGTGATCACGGGCATGTATCTCATGATCTGGTATGCTCCGACTCCCGAGCGAGCCTACACGGACATGCTCAACCTGCTGAGCAGCGTGCCTTTCGGCCAGTTCATGCGTGACATGCACCGGTTGGGGGCTGAATTGATGGTGGCTCTCGTGACGCTGCATATGGTCCGTACCTATTTGACCGGCAGCTACAAACCGCCGCGTCAGTTTACCTGGTTTACGGGCGTAATTCTATTGGTCGTCACCCTCTTCCTCAGCTTCTCCGGCTACCTGCTTCCCTGGGATCAGTTGGCCTTCTGGGCGGTGACCATTGGGACATCCATGGCCGAAGCCGTGCCTCCCGCCATCGTAGGTGAGACCGTCAACTTGCTCGCCCGGGGCGCGCCCGACATCGGCGCAAACGGATTGATGCGCTTCTATCTATTGCACGTGCTCTTCCTGCCGCTGGTGCTCTTCCTCTTCTTCTTTGTGCATTACTACAAGGTCGTGCACTTCGGCATCAGCTTGCCAGCCAATGAGGAAGAAGTGGGTCAGGATACGGCCAACAAGGTTCCGGCCGACCGCCGCGTCTACTTCCTGCCCGACGTCATGATTGACGAAACGGCCTTGCTGATTGGCTTCACGGCCTTTACTATCCTGGCATCCACCTTCTTCTTTACAGCACCACTGGAATCGATCGCCAATCCACAGGTTACGCCCCTCCACACGGTGGCGCCCTGGTACTTCTACTGGCTGCAAGGGTTGCTGAAGATCGCGGACAAGACCATTGCCGGCGTCGTCATACCCGGCGTCCTTCTGGTCCTGCTCATGGCCATTCCCTATCTGGACCCGAATCCGAGCCGCCGGGCCAAGGATCGCCGCGTAGCGATCATCAGCGGTATCGTTGCCGGCGTCGTCATGATCATTCTGAGCTGGATGGGCACGCCCCAGTATGCTGCGCAGGCCGCCCCGGCAGTGGAAGTCGTCCAGGAGCTGATGCCTGAAGAAGGCGCCGGTCTCGTGCGTGAAGTCGGCTACTCCGAAGTGCCGCTGGGCATCTATGACTCGCGCCTGCATCCATCGGAACTGTTCGAACCTGTACCCTGCGCGATTCCGGTGCAGATCTGGTCGCGCATTCCGATAATCAGCGTCATGCTGCCGCGCTGTGGCGAGAACATGCACGACATCCTCCATGAATTTGAGGAGAGCCTGCATACCTGGCAGATGGCCGATCCAGACTTTAACGAAGCCTACGGTATTCTCACGGTTTCTCAGGAACAGCCCCAGCTGAAGCGTCTCAATTGGGAGATATTCTGGCAAGACGCAGCCGGCGTGGACAACACCTTTGAACGGCATTTCTTCCTGCATGAGGATTCCCTGTACTGGGAAGAGTACGGGTTCAAGGACTTTCGCTTCCTCACCGATACAGCAGAGGAGCAGTAGGCCATAATGCAGCAAAAACGTTGGTATGACTTTCTATATGTCAGGTCGCCGATTGCCAAGATCGGCATCGCAACGCTCGCCATCCTCCTGTCGCTCGCGATCATCCTCTTCCAGGGCTTCATTGAGGAGCCCCGCATGGAGGCTCAGACTGCGAGTTGGGACGGGCGCAGCATCGAAATCGGCGCCGAGCTCTTCGGCAATAACTGTGCCTCATGTCACGGGCTGGACGGCAAAGGCTTGCCCGTAGTGGCGCCGGCCCTCAACAGTCGCTATTTCTTCACCCAGCGGCTGGATGACGTGGGCTGGAGCGGTTCGCTCGAGCAGTATGTTGCGCTCACGCTCCATGCCGGCCGGCCGAGCAAGATCGATACCCAGTGGGCCAACGTTATGCCGACTTGGGGCAATGAGTTCGGTGGTCCCCTGCGGGGTGACCAGATCGAACACCTCACGGCTTTCGTCCTCAACTGGGAAGAAGCTGCTCTGGCTCAGACGCCGGAAGAGGATCCGTGGCAGTTCTACCAGGATTCCCTGTCCAAGCAGCTACCCTACAGCCCGGACGAACCCGGCTATGACGTGAAGCTCGAACAGGCCGTTGCTGCGGCCGAAGCGGCCGGCGTAAGCAACTACTCCATCGGCGGTGTGGAAGTGACCGCTCCTGCCGAGGATGCCGCCGCCGATGCGGGGCCGCGCGATCCGGAAGTACTCTTTGCGTCCATGGGCTGCGCCGGATGTCACAACATGGACGCGGATCAGACCGACAGCAACATGGGACAACCGGGCCCCCACATGGGCAATATCGCCGAAACTGCGCCAACACGGGTCGAAGGACAGGATGCGGAAACGTATCTCTACAACAGCATCGTAGCGCCCAACGATTATCTTGTGCCCGGCTATATGGCCAACATTATGACGCAGACCTTCGCCGATCAGATGAGCGAAGAAGAAATCCAGGGATTGGTTGAATGGCTGCTCAATCAGTAGCCGGCTAAACCGAGCCTACCCAAGGCCACGAAACGGGGCGCTCGCCATGGCGAGCGCCCCGTTTTTCGTACACTCGCGCCGGTGCTATAATCGAGCGGTTCACCAGAAGCGCACACGCAACCCAGAGGACCTTTCTACCTGCTATGCAAGCCGAGCATTCCATTGCACGCGATCCGATCTTCCTGGTGGTGACCGGTTGCTTCGCGCTGCTGACGACCGCGCTGCCGGCCGCATTCGGCCAGCCCTGGCTTATGGCAGGACTGCAAACTGCGGTCCTGACCATCTTGCTTGGCGTGGCCTTGCGCAGCGGTTCGGCAACCTCCGCCGTGAGCACGCTAGCCGTCTGGGTATTGGCGCAAGCGCTCATCATCATGCTGCTGACCTACTTTTTCGGAGACCAGGTCGAACGCGCCATCCGCGACGGCTTCGCCCTCCGTGCCGGGACCATCGAGTGGCTCTACACCGATGCCGCACTGCCGTTTGAAGTCCAGGCTGCGCCCATGCGCCGTCTGTGGGAGTTCGCCGGGGTCACCCTCGGCAGCATCATCACCGGCGGTCTGATCGGCGTCTGGACACTCTTGGAAACGGTCAACCGATCGGCATTTGCCGCCGGCGCCCTGCTCTCCAGCCTGACCGACGAAGTGCCATTTCCCGTTGCCCTGTTCCCCTGGTCCTTCCTGCGCACTGCGGGCTACATCGGCATCGTAGCCGTCTGCGCTGAGCCCATGTGGACGGGCAATTGGTCCCTGACCAGGATATGGCGGGAGCGACGAAAGATGATTCTCATTTCACTGGGACTGCTCCTGGCTGCGCTCCTGCTCGAACGCTTTTTCGCCTCCGGTTGGCGCGCCCTGTTCGTCTAGACGAGACGCGCACCGCAATCATAACTGCTCATGCGAATCAAACGAGTCGTGATTCAAGGGTTCAAAACCTTTGCGACCAAAACTGAATTTGTCTTCGACCCCGGCATTACTGCCGTCGTCGGACCCAACGGCTCGGGTAAGAGCAATATCGTCGATGCCATCCGCTGGTGTCTGGGCGAACAAAGCTTCAGCCTGCTCCGCTCCAAGAAAACCGCGGACGTCATCTTCTCCGGGAGCGACAAAAAAGCCCGTCTCGGCATGGCCGAGGTCAGCCTGACCCTAGACAACAGCAGTGGTGAGATCCCCATCGACTTCGAGGAGTTGGAAATCACCCGCCGCGCCTACCGGGACGGTGACAACGAATATCTGATCAACGGTCAGCGCGTCCGGCTGATGGATATCACCGAATTGCTGGCCCAAACGGGTCTCGGCAAGCGGACCTACGCCCTGATTGGCCAGGGCTTGATCGACAAGGTTCTAAGCCTGGCGCCGGAAGAGCGCCGGGCCCTCTTTGAGGAGGCCGCAGGGATTACGGCCTACCAGATTAAGCGCACCACCACCCTGCGCAGGCTAGAAGCAACCCAGCAGAATCTGACCCGGGTCCAGGATATTACCGCTGAACTCAGCCCTCGCCTCAAGTACCTCAAGCGGCAGGCCGACCGGGCCTATGAGCGCACGCAGATTGCCAACGACCTCCGCGGTTTGTTGCGGGTCTGGTATGGCTTCCGCTGGCACGACGCTATCGGCAAATTGGAGCGCTTTCACGCCGAAGAGAAGCAACACCAGCAGAGTGTGGAGATGCGCCAGCAGGCGCTGAACAATGTGGCCGGGCGGATCGAACTCCTGCGCGCCCGCCAAGCCGAATTGCGCACCCAGCTCGGTGGGCTGCACAACAAGAGCAGCGGTCTCCACCAGCAAGCCGAAAGCACAGGTCGGGAACTGGCGGTCGCCCGGGAGCGCTTGCGCCAGATCCAGGCCCGGCGCGAGGAAATTCAGCGCGAGCTTGCGCCCCTGCGCCTCCAGCAAGAGACGCTGGAAAACCGTCTGACGGAAAGCGCAGGACTGGTGAGGGACGCCCGAGAAGAAGCCGATCGCCGGCGCCAGGATGTCGAGGCCATGGAGCGCGTGCTGGCCCAGCGTCAAGCAGAGCGAAACCAGCTCCAGGATGCCCTCGACCACGCCCGACGCGCCGTCGATGATCTTCTGCGCCGGCAGACGGACAGCGAGTCACGCCTGGCCCAGCTGGCCGAACGCCGCACCCAATTGCTCCAGGAGAAGGCAAGCCAGCAAGCGGCCCAACGCGCTGCTGAAGAGCAGGCTGAAACGCAGGCCATTGCGCTGGAGGCCGAATCAGCCGAGCTTGCCCGCTTGGAAGAAGAAGTGAAATCGGTGCAGCAGCAGTTGGAAAACCTGGAGCCCCGAATTTCCGAAGCGCAGCAGGAATTGGCGCAGGCGGAACAAACGCGCCAGGAGGCAGACCGCGCTTCGGACCGACTGCAGACTCGCCTCGATTTGCTCCAGCGCCTGCATGACGAAGGGGCCGGCTACGCCAGCGGCGTGCGGGTCGTTCTACAGGCCGCCCGGGAAACCAAGCCCGAACTGCAGGGCATTCTCGGCACCGTTGCATCGCTGGTTCGGGTTCCGGCCCGCCTGGACAAAGCCGTCGAAACCGCGCTGGGCGGTGCGCTCCAGAACGTCGTTACGCGCGACTGGAACAGCGCGCAAGCCGCCATTGAGTTCCTCAAGCGGACGGGACATGGGCGGGCGACCTTCCTTCCCCTCGATCGACTACATGTCCTTCCCCCGATCGCCGCGCCCCGGGCGCGGGGGATTCTGGGCAACGCCGCCGAGTTGGTAGACTTTGAGCCCGGCATAGAGAATGCAGTCAGCCAATTGCTCGGACGGGTTTGGATTGCAGAAGACTTGCCGGCCGGACGAGCCGCCCTGGACGATCTGAGCAGCGGTCCGCGGCCGACGGTGGTTACCCTGGAGGGCGAAATCATTCGCCCGGGCGGCGCCGTCACGGGTGGCAGCGACCGCAACCGCAAGGACGATTCTATCCTGGCCAGAGAGCGAGAGCGGCGCGCCTTGCCCGCTCAGGTAGAAGAGGCCAGCCGGCAAGCCGCGGCCGCGGCCGCACGCTGCAACGAGTTGAACGGCCATCTGGAGCGATACCAGGTCGAAATCAGTCGCCATCAGCAGTTGCTTGGAGACCTGGGGCGGACAGAGCGCCAGCTCCGCCAGAGGCATGAAGAGCTTCGGCGCGAGCACGACCGCGCGGCCCAAGCGGCCCAGTGGCAGAGCGATCGGGTCGGGCAAACGTCGGCGGAATTGGCCCGACTGGACTCGCTCCAGGACGAGTTGCAGCAGCGGCTTGCCGACCTCACGACCGAACAGGCGAGCGGCGCCGCCGCGCTGGATGCTGCCCGGCTGGACGTTGAGCAGGCAGGGGTTGACGAACTCCTGCGCCAATTGGCCGACCTGCGCACCGCCGCCGCAGAGGCCCAGGGCCAGTTGCGCAGTCAGCAAACGCTGGAAGAGAATCAGCGACGGACGCTCCAGAGCGTGACCGATCAGATTGCAGCCAAAGAACAGCGCGTCGAAACGCTTTTCGAGGAAGCGGAAACTCTGACCGCCCAGATTCAGAAGCTGGATGAACAGGAAGATGATCTGGGCACGCGCCTGAACGTACTGCGTCAGGAGATTGACCCGGCCGAAGCGGAGCTGAATGCCTTGGAGAAAGACCAGGGTCAAGAAGAAGAACGAGAGCGCACCATCCAGCAGTTGCTGCGCAACGACGAAACCAATTTCAATCACGCTCAGCTCCAGCGCCAGCGGGCCGAGGATACCATTGCCCAGCTGCAGCGCGAGATCGAGCACGACCTCGGTCTCGTCACCTTGGAACAGAGCGAAGAGATGGCCTACCAACCCCCGCTTCCCCTTGCAGCCTTTGTCGAAGAGCTGCAGGTGGTGGAGGAAATTCCGTCTGGACTCGAAGACGAGGTCCGGGAGATGCGGGCCCGCCTCAGCCGCGTGAGCAACGTAAATCCCGAAGCGCCCCGGGAATACGAAGAGGCGGCTGAACGCTATGAGTTCCTACTCACCCAGTCGCAAGATCTGGAGGCCGCGGCGGCGGATCTGCGCAAGGTCATTCGTGAGTTGGATAAGCTCATGGAGATCGAGCTGGAAAAGACCTTCAAGGCCGTCGCCGAACAGTTTGAGCACTTCTTCAAGCTGCTTTTCAACGGCGGGACGGCCAAGCTCGTCCTCACCGAGCCCGAGGATATCACCAATACGGGCATCGAAATCATCGCCCGTCCGCCCGGCAAACGCCCCCAGAGTCTGGCCCTCCTATCCGGCGGCGAGCGGGCGCTTTCGGCCTGTGCGCTGATTTTCGCCATTCTCCGCGTCAGCCCAACCCCCTTCTGCGTGCTCGACGAGGTTGACGCCGCGCTCGATGAGGCTAATGTGGATCGCTTCCGCCAGACGGTGGAGGATGAATTGAGCCACGACACCCAGTTCATCATCGTTACCCACAACCGGCGTACGCTGGAAGGGGCCAATGCCATCTACGGAGTGACCATGGGGAATGATGGCGTGAGCAAAGTGATTAGTCTGAAGCTGGAGAATGACCGCATTGTCGAAGCTGACGGTAGTCAGGACGAAGCGGTTGCCGAGATCGACGAAATGGTGCAGATGTAGGCTGGCGCTCAGGCGGCATTCGTCAGCCGACGGCCAACGACCTGATCTCCTCCATGGAGGGCAGCGGATAGCGTTCCTCGAGGAGCTTATCGGGGACGTACTCCGGCGCCGCACAGTCGAGGCGATGCAGGGCCATGGCAGCTGCGCCCTGGGCGGCCTCTTGCTTGCTATACCCCTGGCCCAGCCCCACGGGCCGCTTGGCAATCGTGACGGCGATCACGAAGAGCTTGGCATGATCAGGACCGACGCTGGAAAGCGTCTTGTAGCGGGGCGTGACGCCGAATGCGCTTTGTACGTACTCCTGCAGGCGGCTTTTGGGATCCTTCACGACAGCATTGGCCGTGGTGGCCTTGATCTCGCCGTCGAGCACCTTGAATACAAACTCGCTGGCGGCCTCGATTCCCTGGTCCTGAAAGACTGCGCCGATCACGGCCTCAAATACGGCGCAGAGGGTCGCAGCTCGGTTGCGGCCACCGCTCTCCTCCTCGCCACGGCCGAGCAGCAAAGCTTCACCCAACATATACTGTTCGGCAACCCGGGCCAGGGTCTCCCGGCGGACCAGCATGGAACGGAGACGAGTCAGATCGCCCTCGGTGTAGTCTGGAAAGCGATCGAAGAGATATTGGCTGACGATAAAGCTAAGCACGGCGTCGCCGAGGAACTCCAGCCGTTCGTTATCGCGCACCTTGTCATCTTCCACTTCATTCAGATAACTGCGATGCGTAAACGCCTGCTCCAGCAAGGCTCGATCCCGCAGTTGGATGCCTGAATGGATTTCGAAGTAGAGCGGCGACTGAAAATCGGCGGACATCTGACTGCTCGTATCCATAACGTTCCCGTGTACCCTCTTACCCTATCATAGACAACGCTATTCAGAAACCTCCTGCAAGCGTTTACGCGCGTGCGGCGGAAGGATGGGGGAAAGGATAGGCGATCAGCTGTCTTCCGGGGGGTTCTTCAAGCCGTGACCAATCATGATCGCCGCAATGATATCGCCCGGCGTGAAGGCGGAACGCAGTTGATCGATGGCTACGGCGACGCTTGCGCTCGTCAATTCCACGAAGATGCCGCGCTCGGCCAGGCGCTGGCGCGCCGCCACGATCTCTTCATCTTCGATAGCCAAGACTGTGCCCCGCGAACGCAGCAGCGCAGCCAGCAAGGTCGCGTCGCGGACGGGATGGCTAATGGCGATTCCGTCGGCAACGGTTTCGAAGGCCGTCGGGCGGGGACGGCACCGATCCCAGCCGCTGTGGAATGCCTCGTAGAAGGGCACAAAGGGCTCGGCCTGAACGGCCACCAAGCGCGGCAGCCGATCGATGAGTCCTGCATTGCGCAAGTGTTGAAAACCCCGCCAGATACCCAACAAAGTTCC
>CAYZLP010000127.1:0-9708 GCA_964478635.1 uncultured Caldilineaceae bacterium | reverse complement strand
GGTCGAATCGGCTGTCGGGAGAGCTCTCTTCATCCCCTGGTCGCACCACTCCCTCCATCTGCCGTCCCTTTCGAAGAGAAATTGCGCCAACTCGTGCGCAAGCGCGCCCCAATGTGTCATACTGTTCAGCAGTTGCACGAAACATTCGTAAAGAGGTAACCTGCATGATCCGGAAAATCGCAAATTGTTTACTACTGGTGCTGTTCAGCTCGATCCTGATGGCGGCCTGCAGCGCTTCTGCAACCCAGGAGGCAGCGAATTCGACAGCAGCCCATACAAACGAATCCGTAGCCGCAGCGTCCCGGATTACGGTCTACAAATCACCGACCTGCAGCTGCTGTGAAAGCTGGATCGAGCATATGGAGGCCCACGGCTATACGGTCGAGTCAATTAACGCCAACGATCTTGCAGCGATCAAGGCGGAACATGCCGTCCCGGCCCAGCTTCAGTCCTGCCACACGGCCATTGTTGACGGGTACGTGATTGAAGGACACGTACCGGCGGCGGAGGTTACGCGCCTGCTTGAAGAGCGCCCGAACGTTGCGGGACTTGCTGTGCCCGGCATGCCAATCGGCTCACCGGGCATGGAAATCGAGGGGCAGCCTGCGCAGCCGTTCGATGTCATCGCATTCGACGGGGCGGAGCGCACTACAGTCTTTGCCAATTACGCCGGTGAATAAATCCGAGCCCTGGCACTCCGTTAACCGGCATCCGAGAACACCAACCTCAGTACTCTGTTAACTGAAATACTGTAATAACTGAAATACTGTAAACAACTGAATCAAACCGACTACACAGCGCAAAACCGACGGATTGATCGCACATGGCAGCGCAATCAACCATCCTGCTTCAAACAAAATTGCGCCCGCCTCACATAACCGGCGGCAATGTTGCGCGCCCTGCCCTGCATGCCATGCTGAACCGCTACGCAGAACTGCCGCTCACGTTGGTCAGCGCGCCGGCCGGATCGGGGAAGAGTCACCTGGTCACCCAATGGCTGCAAACCTTCGAGGGTCCATTTGGCTGGATCTCTTTGGATGCGGATGAGCAGGATATCGGTCGCTTTGTACGGTATCTGCTGGCAGCCATCGATGGCGCCTTTGCCGGAACGGGCTTGACCGCCCGCTCCGTGCTGGATTCTGCGGACCCGCTTCAGCCCGACGAACTGGCTGAGGCGCTGTTGTGCGATATGGAGTTGCTGCCCGGGCCGCTTGTTCTGGTAATGGATGACTATCAGAATGCCGAAGACCCAGAGGTCCGAGCATTCATGACCCGGTTGCTCCAGAACTGCCCGGCGGACCTGCACCTGGTGCTCATCTCGCGCACCGATCCGCTGTTGCCCCTGGCCCGGCTTCGTAGCCAACTGCAACTGGGTGAGATTCGCAGTGCGGAGCTCCGGTTCTCGCTGGCGGAAGCGACGGAACTCGTCGAGACGTTGGTAGAAGAAACCGTTGAGCCCGACATCATTGAATTATTGCACACCAGAACCGAAGGGTGGATCACGGGCCTACAGTTGACGGCCATTCTGCTGCGCTCGGCGGATGACCACCGTGCGTTGGCGCGCCAGTTCGCGGACCACACACACAAATGGATCGTTGAATACCTGGTCAGCGAAGTATTGGACAGGTTGGAGGATCGCCAACGTGCGCAGATGCTCCAGTCCGCCATCTTCCCGAAGTTTTCGGCAGACATGCTGGAAGCGACCCTGGGGCCTTTGCTCGGAACGGGGGAGGGGAGTGCGTTCCTGAATGAGTTGGCAAAAGCGAATCTCTTCCTGATCTCCCTGGATGACGCGGGCATCTGGTATCGCTACCACCACCTGTTTGGAGAACTGCTCTCGCACAGGCTGCGGCGGGAAATGAGCGAGGAGAGCGTCAGGGCGCTGCATCTTCGGGCCGCCGCCTGGTTTGAGGAACGGGGATTGTTCGATGAGGCGATTATCCAGGCCCTGGCAGCCGATGCGCCGCAGGAAGCCGCCCTGATCGTCGAGCGGCACCTGCACGAAGCGCTGAACCAAGAAGAATGGCGCGATGTCGAGCAATGGCTGGCGCTATTGCCCGAAACGGTTCAAGAGCGCCCCGGCATCCTGATCGCTCGGGCCTTTGCCCAGCATTTCCGGTATCGCTTGCCGGCCGTCCGTGCCCTCATTGCCCGGGCGGAAGCGCAACTGATGGCCGGGACGAACGGAGCCCAGGATACGGAATCTGACCACAGAAACAAGTGGCTGGGGGCAATCCGCTGTCTGGAAGGGCAAGAGGCCCACAACAGGGGGCAGAACAGCAAGTCCATGCGCTTGCTCCAGGATGCCCTGCGCCTGTTGCCGGCTGAATGGGGATTCGTGCGCGGCATCGCAGAATTCTACTACATTATCGGTCTGCAGCAATCCGGACGGACAGAGACGGCGCTCCACTATGTGATACAAGAGTTGTCACTGCAGACGGAGAAAGCCAACCTTCGCACGACACGCCTATACTTTGGCCTGGGTGGGATCCACTACGCAAACGCTGCCTGTACGGAGTTGCAGAACGTTGCGCTGATCTTCGCCGAAGTCGCCCAGCGTCTCGAACGGACGATCAGCACGGGTTGGGCTCACTACTTGATTGGCTGGTCCTCATATCAATTGAACGACCTGGCACGGGCCGAAGCGAGTTTCCGGCTCGTCCAGCGACTGCGCCAGAAGGTTCATGTACGCGCTGTCGTTGAAAGTTATACAGGGCTTGCGCTTACGCTGCACGCACAAAGCCGTGTTGCGGAGGCCCGGGCGACGGCTGAAGAACTGCGTGATTTCTTTGTGCAATCAGGCCCATTGGCATTTATACCGATTGCCGACTCCCTCATGAACCGCCTGATGCTTATGGACGGTGAGCGCATCAAGATTCCCCGGATTGAAAACCTGGAGGACCAATTGAGCAGCGGTATCTGGGAAATGCCCGCGTTGACTACGGTCCGCGCGATCCTATGCGACGGTGACGCCGCCCAGTTTCCTGTTGCGGTCGAACTCCTGGACCGGATGCGCAACTATGCGCAGAGAACCAACACCGTCCGGCGAATAATCGAGGTGGATGTTCTCCGCTCCCTCTTCTACGGCGCGCTTGGTGATACCGAAAACGCAAAGACGTCGCTCATTTCGGCGGTGCGCCTGGGTGCATCGGGCGATGTCTTGCGCACCTTCCTGGACGAAGGTCCCGGGCTGCGTCCCTATTTGGAGATGCTCCTGGCATGCAACGTTGAACGACTGTATGTGCAACGGATCCTCAGTGCCTTTGACGCTACGCCCGCGCCAACGTCACGGGACCTGCCAATCCTGACGCCGCTACAGATGACCGAGGCTGCCCTCACTGATCGGGAAGTCGAGGTTCTGCTTCTCCTTGCAGAACGATTGACCAATGACGAAATCGCCGATCGGCTCGTCATCTCCACGGCCACGGTCAAAAAACACGCCCGCAACATCTACCAGAAGCTGAACGTAACCAGTCGCCGCCAGGCTGTCGTCCGCGCGCGGACCCTTGGGATACTGCATCTTTCACCGATCGCTGAAGAGCGCGTTTGACCCGCTTACACCTTCCCCTGCGGCATTGCAGCTTCGCAAAAATACTCCCTTTGGTAACCCTAAAGTCTCCTAAATCTATTGTAAACTCATAGGTAGCGTATGCCTGAGGCGTTCCCATGTTTTGCTGCGGGCATATCCGGGCATTCCGTCGCCGATCCTGAAACTTCGTAAATCGAAGGAAATGCTATGCAGGATTTGCAGAGATCTTGCCCGTAAATCCCCGGCCAAAGCTAGCTTTATTCCAATACCAGGAGAGCATCACCATGTGGAAGCAGATCGGCGGGACCGCTGCCATCATCCTCAGCGTCGTCATGTTGCTGATTAGCATTGCCTGCTTCATCTTGCTGCTGGTCTATCGTCAGCCGGTGATCGAGACTACGTCAACTCTGCTGGATCAAGCAGACGTCGCGCTCAACGTCGCCGTGGAAAGCGCGGACGTCGCCGTCACGCTGAGTGGCGAGGTCCAGGCACTGGTCGACGAGACGCAGACCAGGCTGAACGAAGCGGTTGACGAAGTTGAGGAACGTAAACAAGAGGTGGTCACCGATGTCCAGGGGGTGGTTGCCGGCCGGTTCGGCGCCCAAATCCGCACGACGGTCGCAACCGCTCAGGCCGTCGCCGATACCATGAGCGCGGCCTACGACCTGGCCGTCTCGATCAGTCGCATACCGGGCGTCAATGTAGCGCCGCCCGGAATCGTGGCAACGGAAGAAATCACGCGCCAGGCGCAGGCGATCGAAGAGACTGCGACGCAGGTCAGCGAAAACGTGGCGCGCATTACGACGCTGCCGGGCGAGGCGGTCGATGCGGCCAATGCCAGTCTCAGCGAACTGAGTCGGACCGTTGCCGAGATCGAGGCCAGCCTCTCCGAGATGAACGCACAGGTGGCCGCCACGCAAGAGACGGTGCAGACCTTACAGGAAAGCCACGTTCGGATTATCAACCTGACCGTTACCATCCTCTGCATCATTCTTGCTTGGACCATTTTTTCCCAAGTCATTGTGATGCGTTGGGCGTGGAAGTTGATGCAGGAGCCCGCCACGGCTTAGGCGGGTCATGTTTTTCGGACCGGGCTTATGAACACAACCAGCAGTCAGAATCTGTCCCCGAGTGCAGCGGCGCTCTATCGCGTCAAAATACAGGGCGCCATCGATGCTAGCTTTGCGGACATGTTTGGGAATGTCTCAATACATGCTTCCGGGGTTGATCGCGAGGAACGCGTCACGACGCTTACCGTACTGGTTGTGGATCAGGCAGCCCTGGCGGGAGTTATGAATTACCTATTCATGTTTGGTCTGCCCATTCTGTCCGTCGAATGCCTTGAAGTGGTCTCTGATCAAATATGAGCCCTGTCGGAACATGAGTGCTGACATCACGTTACTCCGCTCGGTGAGTGAGAACGCCGCAATCAAGCTGCGCCGATACCGCCTCCATCAGGCCGCGCCCCTAATCGAGGCAACGTCAAGCATGGCGAAGTGCCGGACGATGGCGGAGCAGATCGGAATTGGCGCTGATACGCTCTATCGCCTGGGTCGCCAAGCCGAATTGACCCTGATCCAGGGCATCGGGGTGATCTATGCAGACCTGCTCGGCTACCTTGGCGTCAGTAGTCTGGAAGATCTGGCCGCCGCAAGCGCCGAGACACTCCATGCCCGTATGTATGCGGCCGACGGCAGCCGGATTGCCTGGCGCCTGCCCAGCCAGCGAGAACTCGAGACTTGGATCGAGCAGGCACGACAGCAGCAGCGAAAATCGATTCCAGAACTGAAGACCAGGAGACTCAATACTATGGCATTTGATGCCCTTTCCCTATGGAATGACGGCGAGCCAAAAGAGGAAATCCTTCGTTTTGTGCGCGCCACGACCCTGGAGGACAGTCCGGCCTATGTGGCGCCCATGGACCGCATTGCGGTCTTTGACAACGACGGCACGCTTTGGGTGGAACAGCCGATCTATACGCAGCTCACCTTCGCGCTCGATCGCATGGCCGCGGTTGCGGCAGCACATCCCGAATGGCGGACCGATCCGGCCCTGGCCGCAGCCCTCGATCGTGACATCGAGCAGCTCGCCGCCCATGGCATGGAAGGCGTGGCCAAGATCGTAGCCGCCTCCCATACGGGCATCAGCACCGAAAATCTCACGGCCGCCGTGCGCGAATGGATCGCAACGGCGCGCCATCCCCACTTTGACCGGCTTTACACCGATCTCATCTACCAGCCGCAGCTGGAGCTCATGGACTACCTGCGGGCCCACGGCTACCGCACCTACATCGTTTCGGGCGGCGGCGTGGAGTTTCTGCGGGCCTGGGCGGAAGATATCTACGGTATTCCCCCGGAACAAGTCATTGGTAGCAGCGTGAAGACGGCCTACGAAGTGCAGGACGGCCGGGGCGTCCTGATACAACTGCCTGAAATCGATCTGGTCAACGATGGCCCGGGCAAACCGGTGGGCATCAATAAGTTCATCGGGCGCCGACCGACCATCGCCGTCGGTAACTCCGACGGAGATCTGGAAATGCTTCACTACACGACCTCGGGCGACGGTCCCCATCTGGGCATCTACATTCACCACGACGACGGGGAACGAGAGTTCGCCTACGATCGGGGCGCCATCATTGGTAGTCTGGAAAAAGGTCTCGATCAAGCCGGGGAAAACGGATGGATCGTCGTCAGCATGAAGCATGATTGGAAGCAAATCTTTCGCTAAGAATCGTCGAAACCAACCGTGCAAGGAGGATTGAAACAATGACTCTCGGTGAAATAAATTGGTGGGAAGTCTTCGACATATTTATGCTGCTCTTGATCGGCATCGGCCCCAAGATCGCGCTGGTACCCTTCGTCGACCTGACGGCCGATTTGGACAAGGCGACCCAGGTAGCCGTCGCCAATAAATCCGTACGCACGGCCATCGTCTGGGCCCTGATTCTGGTCGTGTTGGGTTGGTTCTTGATGCTGCTCTTGCACTTCTCGACTGGATCGGTGCTTGTGGCCGGCGGCATCGTCCTGCTCCTGCTCTCCCTCCATATGCTGCTCAGCGGGGCCCACGAGGAAGACGTGGTGGAGGAACATGGCCACAAGGATCCCATGCAGTTGGCCCTCTATCCGCTGGCCGTACCCTTTATCCTGAATCCGGTCGGGATCGCAGTCCTGATCATCTATTCCAGCCAGATGAGTACCGTAATCGACGTAGTTCTGCTGATTGGCGTCGTGCTGCTGGTCGGCCTGATCGACCTGATCTTGTTCCGCAATATCGAAACGGTGAGCAAGTTCATGGATCCGGCCAAGATGGCCGTCACCGAAGCGGTGTTCGGCGTCTTGCTGGCCGCACTGGCGGTCCAGATGATGGTGGTCGGACTCGCCGAATTGGGCGTCATCACGGCGCACATCGTCCACTAATTAGCCAGTAAGGTTGACTTTTGTCATGTCAGGTTCGAACGATGCAAACGGCAGCAGCACACCGAGGGCTGTCCCCTCCGGGTATGTAGCGCCCCCGCAACCCCAATGGCTGATCGCCGCCTGTTGTGTTGCCGGCATCGCCAAAAGTCTGGAACCGCAGCTCTGGGTCTTCTACCCGCCCCAGGCTGCACCCTTTGGCGCGGGCTGGGCGGAGGCCCGCCACCTGTCCAGCATTTCGGGCGTGCTGCTGGTCATCATGATGATCGGCGGCGGCATGTTGGGTGACTTCTACGGCAGGCGGCGATTTCTTTTGGGTGGGCTCGCGCTGACCGTTGCCGCCAACATCCTGGCCATGATCTCCGCCGCAAACCAGTGGCACATCGTCATGCATATGCTCACGATTCTGGCTGCGGCTGTGGTGTTGCCACTCTCTCTGGCGCCGCTCTACATCCACTTCCGCGGGCGCGAGCGCATCATGGCGTTTGGCTGGTATATGCTGGCAACCACTATTGCCGCCGTCTTTGCCTCGAGCCTGGCCGATCTGGGCATGCGCGCCTTTGGCTGGCGGGGCGCCTATTACCTTCCGCTGGCGACGGCTGTGACGGCTTTTGTGCTCGTCCTCCAAACGCTACCCGAAAGCCACGTGCGCAGCGAGCGGTATTTGGATGCGGTCGTTTACGCCGGTTGGACGCTGATTGTCCTCGCCGTGATCTTCGGTGTCGTGCAGTGGGGTCTCGTCGATGAACGAACAGGCGCCCTGCTCATCCTGTGCGGCATCGCCGGCTGTCTCGGCCTGGCGCTCATCGTCTGGTGGGACGTGAACGCGCCCGGGAATCTCTTCCACAATTCGACGATTCGTGTGCGCGATATGACCATGCTGATCATGATCGGGGTCATCATCCAGAGCGTTCTCATGGGCTTTTTCCAGCCTACCTATCGCTATTTCGACGTCGTGAAAGGCTATCCGCTGGTACCGCGCACGTTGGCGCTGCTTCCCCTGGGCATCGGCATGTTGCTGGGAACACGGTTGGCCGGAAAAATCTGGAAATTCCATAAAGTCCGCCAGATCATGTCCGTTGGCATGCTGGTCACGACCATCGGCGTCGGCCTCATGGCCATTCGACCCGACACCATGCCCTATTTCCTTCAGGTCGTGCCGCTTACCCTGTTCGGGTTTGCATTTCTTTCGACCAAAACGGTCTGGACGAACAGTATTTTTCAGACCGTGATCGATGATTACACCGGTCTCAACGCGGGCATCAACAGCGCGACGCTCACTATCGGGGGCGCCTTGGGCAGCGTCCTGAGCGGACAATTGCTGGTCGCGTTTGGAGAGGCGGACTTCCAGGCGAGTCTGGCCAGCGTTGCCCTGCCAAGCCGCATTGACGAGCTGTTTGCGCTACTCACCGGGATTGCGCGACGAGATCTGCTGGCCGGGCTGCTGGATCCGACGCTGCTGGGTGATGCCGTCTGGCAAACCTATGTGCTTAGCTATGCGCTGGCCTACAGCCGCACGCTATGGGTGATCTGCGCCATCGCCTTGGTCGGCGCAGGCACAATCTGGTTCGGGTTGCGGCGCAGCAAAATCCTCTTCACCGACCAGGAGGTCGCCGTGGATATCGCCGCGTCGGTCTTTGAGCAGGTACCGGACCTGGAGCGATTTGAGATAGACGTTCTGAGAGACGATATCCGGGAGCAACTGTAGCATTACGATTCGAACAACCATCCATTTCCGTCTATCAGGTCATTTTGAAAGGAGAAACACTCCCATGGCACTTACCGAATACACACCCGGCACCACCTTCCCAGGTGTCATCGGCCGCACGGCGGACGTCTCGACCCCTGCCTGGCCCGAACCAAAGCGAGCCAAGGAGGACGCGCCCAACGTCCTCTTCATCGTCATTGACGATACCGGCTTCGGCCACCTGAGTTGCTTCGGCGGCCTGGTCGACACGCCCAATATGGATGCGCTGGCGGCCGACGGCCTGCGTTACAACAGCATGCACACCACGGCCCTCTGCTCGCCCTCTCGATCCTGCATGCTGACCGGCCGCAACCATCACTCCAACCACATGGCCGGCATCACCGAGATCTCGACCGGCTATCCCGGCTACGACGGCAACATCCCCTTCGAGAACGGTTTCCTGAGTGAGATCCTGCTCCAGCGCGGCTACAACACCTACGCGATCGGCAAGTGGCACCTGACGCCGGCCGAGGCGAACTCGCCGGCAGGCCCCTACGATCGCTGGCCGCTGGGCCGGGGCTTCGAGCGCTACTACGGCTTCCTGGGCGGGGACACCCACCAATACTATCCCGAACTCGTGCGGGACAACACCCAGGTCGAACCGGAAAAGACGCCGGAAGAGGGCTACCACGTCACGCCCGACCTGGTGGAGAAGGCCATCGGCATGATCGCCGATGCCAAGCAGATTGCGCCAGACAAACCCTTCTTCATGTACTTCTGCACCGGCGCGGCCCATGCGCCCCACCACGTGCCGGCCGAGTGGGCGGACAAGTACAAGGGCAGGTTCGACGACGGCTGGGACGCGTACCGGGAAAAAGTCTTTGCCCGGCAGAAAGAAATGGGCATCATCCCGCCCGATACGGTCCTCTCCCGCCACGATCCCGATGTCCAGGATTGGGACTCCCTGTCCGCTGAAGAGAAGAAGCTCTATGCGCGCATGATGGAGGTCTTCGCCGGCTTCCTGAGCCATACCGACCACTACATCGGCGAGTTGATTCAATTCCTCAAGGAAATCGGCC
>CAYZLP010000126.1:0-9754 GCA_964478635.1 uncultured Caldilineaceae bacterium | reverse complement strand
AGGGCCACAAAGGGTGCGCGGAGGGTTTGTTGATCGGCGCGGGTGCCTATCAACAAACCCTCTGTGTCTTCTCTGTGTCTTCTCTGTGTCTTCTCTGTGTCTTCTCTGTGTAACGGCAGTTTACCCTTTCAATCGTCGCGCAATGTCATAGAGATGATAGCGAGGATGCGCGGAGAAGGCATGGCTTTCCGACCCGTCGGGAAAGTCCACATTCCAGTTCTCCCACGTTGTCGGGCTGCCGGCGTCGGTCCAGCGACCCCAACGCAGGCGGATAATGGCCAGCACATCCTCGTGACGGCCATGCAGCTTGAGAGCCTCAAAGACATAATGGTGCATGAACGGACTGGCCAGCACCATGACGTCCGGCCGATCTTCGTCTGCCGGGTCCAGTGAGCGGCCGACCAGCGAATCCAGTTGCTCCCCGATCGCCTCCGGCGGTGTGCTCTCGGTCAGCAGCGCAAAGGCCGCTCCGTGCTGAGAGAAGGTTGACCTGACCTCGTCATCATACCAACGCCCGTCCTGCCAGAATGTAGTGACAATCGCCTGTTGCAGCGTCTTGGCCCGGGTCGACCAGAGGAGCGCGTCTGCATCACAGGCCGGAATGGTGCGGGCCAGCTTGATGGCTTGCTGCAGGGCAAACAGATAGCGCAGGTTGTAAAGCGCATTCGGCTCACCGCGCGACAGGGGCGCCCAATCGAGAAAGAGACGCCGGCCCGGCTGGCTGCGGATTAGCTGATCGCCGCCTACGTCGGCATCGAAGCGATCGAGCATGCGCGCCAGTACCGGCCACAACTCCGCAACGAAGCCGCGCTCGCCTGTCAGCTGCAGATAGAGGGTGAGGAGTTCCACCCAGACGAAGTTGTAATCGAGCACCGCATAGGCGTGGACCTCGCCGGGCAGAATGCTGGGCAGCACCCCGTCAGGATACGCGCCGGCTGCTGCCGTGGTGAGTACCTTGCGCAGGGGCCGAACATCATCGCTCATGGCGGCCAGTATCAGGGCTTGAGGCAAGGCATCGCCCAACCACTGGGAATTCTCGCGCCAGCCGCAGTCGATAAAGCTGTCCTGGAGACAGGCGGACAGCGTGTTCTCACACATGGTTGCGATGGCGGCCAGCGCATCTGCAGCCGGGCTTGTTTCAAAAGCCACGGTATCCGCGTACGGTTTTGTGACGGTCAGCGGATATTCGCTGACCCGGGCATGAAAGCGCAGGCGCAGTCCCGACGTTGCGGAACCGGTCAGGGCGAAGAGCAGGAGCCGCCCGCCCCGCAGCGCAAAGCCTTGCGCGTGCTGGTCCCCTGGCCGCAGGCGGAAGCAGTCGGTCATGCGTACCCGACAGTAGGTGGCCGGATCGGAGAGGACCGGTTCGCCGTCACGTAGCTTCTCGGCATAGCTTACCAGCAGCGTTTCCCCGCCGGCCGCGCCGACGATTTCGGTCCAGCCCTGGTGAACGTAACTGCGTCCCAGATCGAAGAGCCAATAGGCCGTTTCATCCTGCCCGAGCGCCGGCGTGTGCCAGCCATCGGCATCTACCGGCATCTGTGCAGCTTCGGCCTGCGGCCAGCCGGTACGCAGGGTGCGATGCGGATCTTCGCAGTCAACATTCCGTCCGCGGCGCGTCGCGAGCAGCTGAAACTCATGCGCACGTTCCCGGAGCGGGGGCATGGTGCGGGGCTGCAGCGCTGTCCAGGGCGCCATTTCGGGCAGGGCGACGACCCGCGCCGCGTCCCATCCCCTATCGTCGTAGGCCCCGTCCAGCCATCCGTCTTCCAGGTCCAGATCCCGTATTTCCACGCCGCTGCCGTAGATCGAGATGCGCCGCACTTGATCCGACCAGGATGGATCCCGGCGCACCCGCCAACGACCGTCACTGACGTCCACGGTCGCGCCGTCAACCTGCAGCGTGGCGATCAGGCCCGTCGCGCCCCGGTGCACGTAGGCAAAGTGGGAATAGCCGGGTTGATAGACCTGCACGCCCACGCGGTTTTCGCCGGCTTGCAGATACGGTCGGACATCAAGACAATCCACCGATTGGCGATGCGGATAGCAGCGTTCCGGACCCCGAGCAACGAAGCGGCCGTTGATCCAGAGGCGATAGCGGCTGTCCGCCGTGATCAGCAGCGTGGCCGTGTTGGGCGGCGAAGCGGTAAGGGTAATGGCAGGCGAGCGAAAGCAGAGATAGACTTCTTGCAGATCAAACGGGTGGCTGGAGCCGATCCAGCGGGCGTCCACCAGGGGCGCCAGTGGCTCGATCATGGCGTGACGTACTGCTGCGCCAGTTCATTGGCCAGGCGGTAGGCGCGGATGAGGCGATGGGGCGGCACGTCGGGCTGGACGAAGTGACCGGTGCAAAAGATGAAGCCGCCGCCCGGTGCATAAATCTGGAATCGTTTGGTGATATATTCGTCCAGCTCTTCGCCGTCGAACATGTAGAGCCCATCGACCACGTCCAGCGACCCATAGATGACGAACTTGTCGCCGTAGTCGCGCTTGATCTCTGCCGGGTCCATTCCCGAACTCTCCTGCATAGGGTGGACCATGGCGTAGCCCATCTCCACAATGTCGGGCAAGATCTGCATGATGTAACCGTCGCTGTGGAGCATGACCGGGCAGTTGCGGCTGGTGGCGTGTTGCACCACCCGTTCCGCATAGGGCCGGATCATGCGTCGCCACATCCGGGGCGAAAAGAGCATGGTGTTGTTGCTGCCCCAGTCATCGGAGAGGGTGATCATGTCCACGCCGGCGTCGACACAATTGTCGACCAAGCCGCAGAGCCAGTCGGCATAGCGGTCGAAGAAAGCCATCATCAACTCGGGTTCTTCGGCCAGGTTGCGCCAGCAATTCTCGATGCCCAAAAAGGTGCTGGTCCCCTCGACGATGCCCCACATGTGAGCCCGGATCATGCGTTTGTCGCCGTACCACTTGACGGCTTCGGCCACGTTGACGCCGGCAAAGTCGTAGTTCCAGTCGTCATGGGTGACCCACTTCGAATCCCGGGGATCGCCCAAATCCAACTCGGCCAGTTCCGTGATTTCGAACTTGCGCCCGAACTGATTCGGGTAGGGGACAAAGCCGGCAAAGACGTCGATATTGAACTCGTCCAGAAATTGCTCCCGGGGTCCGTACGCCTCGTTCAGCATCTCTACAAATTGCTTCTGATAGAGCATGCAGTCCAGGGGCGTCCGATCCGTTGTTTGCCGGTGAATTGTAGCCAGAATGCGTTCTTTGCCGTTCATGATGCCTTTCTATGATGGACCGCAGATAAACTATACCGCCTATTCTTGATAGAACGCGGATTGGGCGGATCCGGCGGATAAAAGCCAGAAAGAATCCGTAGAAATCCGCCCAATCCGGTACATCCGCGTTCTATTTAGATCGCAACTGCAGCATTTGATCCCACGTGTCGAGGTCGATTCTATCGACGAATTCGCTGTGGAAGGATTCGAAGTGAATTTGGTCCCAGGTGGGCACGATAGGTTTGAGTTCGACAGGCAGTTTGTGAATGATTTCGGCGTAGGCGTGTTCCAACACGCGGTAGCCGGAAGTCGGAGATTTTGTAAAGGGTTCGTGGGGCTGGATGATGCCGTCGGCCACCATAAAGGCGTCCAGGACATCGGAGATGTCGTCCAGCAACTCCAGCTTGCGCTCCCAGGGCGTCGAGAGCTTCACGGCTTCATCGACCAATGGCTTCATGGGGGCGGCCAGCCGCGGCAGTTCGACAAAGCGGGCATAGGTCCACTTGTCGTAGGGAAAGTAGCGCCGTTCCAACAGGAAGGCCAGCTGTACCGCCAGGCGGATGGCCCGGGTAAAGGTGATGTTGGCGTAGTAGTCGTTGTCGCGCAGGATGGCCCGCTTCAGAGCATAGGCGCCCATGCCCGAATAGTAGCGGCTCCAGTGGGCGATCCGGCGCAGCCGTACCGGTTCGGGATAGTAGCCGGCCAGCACTTGCCGGATGGCTCGGAACTCCCCCGTGCTGTCGCGCCAGACCTCGCCGTTGATAACGTGGATGATGTCTTCTTCGGGAATCTGGAGCCATTCGGAGTAGGTCGTGGGTGCGTGGTCGATGCCGATGGTACGCAACAGAAAATCGCGCCGGCTTTCTGGCGCAAAACCGGCCCCGGCCACATGGGCCTGACGCAGGGAATGGCCCTCAAAGCTGGCCGGCAGGCGGGCGCTCACCCCCTCGCGCATCTCCGAGCCGCGGGCCCGGTAGACCTCATCCGGGAAGAGCGCATCGATCCGCAATCCCCAGTGGTGGTCACTGGAATACGCATCGTCCATGCGCAGCGCCTCCGAGCCGTGCCCGAAGACGCCAAAGGCGCCCACGGCCAACTCATCTGGAAACTCTTCTGCCAGAATCGGCTCGACTATTTCGTTAAAAAACCGATGACTTACGTCGATGATGGATTCAGACATGGGGCGCCTCGGTTGGTGAGAAGGTGGGGCCTTGGGGTTGTGGGGTTGTGGGGTTGTGGGGTCTTGCTTCTTCAATCCCCGAACGAGTTCTAATCCCCCACAACCCCATTGCCTAACAACCGGACTCCGCTACTGGGCCGCAGCCTCTACATTCTCTGCGTTATAGACCGTGAACGGTCCCATGAGGACGCGCAGACCGGCGTCGCGGGTGGGATCCTGCTCGATGGTGTAGCTGCCCATGCGACCGGCATCGAAGGATTGACCGGCTTCTGCCGTGATCTGGCCCGTGGCCAGGGCGTAGGATGCGTAGTAGGTCAGGTAACCCAGATCGACGAAGCTCCACAGGGCGAACTCGGGCGCACAGCCGTTGAGCGTGAAGTCGACCATCTCGGCGGGCAGACCCAGGCCGGAGACTTTGACCGTTTCACACAGGCCCTCGTCCTGCATGGCCTTGGCCGCCGCAGCAATACCGACGGTGGTGGGGGCCATGATCAGCTGCAGATCCGGATACTTGTCGACCAGAGCCAGGGCCTGGTTGTAGGAATCCTCAGACTGGTCATTGCCGTAGACTGTGTCGACCAGTTCCAGCGCAGCGTACTTCTCATCCTGCAGGGCCTCTTCCATGGCCGCGATCCAGGCATTCTGGTTGGCGGCATCGGGCGAGGCGGAGAGAATGGCGAACTGGCCGCCCTCTTCGCCCAGGATGCTCAGGGCCATGTCGGCCATGACCACGCCGGTCTCGTCGAAGTCGACCTGGGCGATGAAGAGATCCTCACCCTGGGCCGAAGGAATGGGCGAGTCCCAGGTGACCACGGTCATGCCTGCGTCCTTGGCGGCTTCGGCGGCCGGGCCGATCTGGTCGCCGGCATTGTTGGAGATCATGATGGCGTTGACGCCCTGGGTGGTGGCCGTCGTTAGGATTTCGATCTGGCCGGCCACGCTGTTTTCAGGTGTCGGTCCGAGGAACTCGAGGTTGCCCGGGTTGCCGATCTCTTCGTGGGCTTCCATCGCGCCCTGATGGGCCTGGTCGAAGACCAGAATGCCCAGGAACTTGGGCATCAGCACCATGTTGACGCCTTCGCCCTCCATGGCCGCTTCGCCTTCTTCAGCCGCTTCCTCGGTAGCCGCTTCTTCGGCAGGTGCTTCCGTCGCCTCGGCTGCGGCTTCTTCGCCGCCGCTGTCGGCTGCCGGGGCCGCGGGCGCGGCCGGCGCAGCACAGCCGGCCAATGCCAGCAGCGCCACCAACAGCAGCGCCATCCACTTGAACTGTTTGGTCATGTCTTGCCTCCTTGGGTTAAAGATTGAAACGAACTCGGTAACGATACTGGTGTTGCATGTGTTTAGAAGAAGAGATTGAGAGAACAAGAGATTTGGTGATGATGAGATTAGGGATTCCAGCAGGCGACAAGATGAGCCGTTGGCTTACCCGGTCATCGAAACTGCCAATCTCCCAGTCTCAGTAGTTCACGATTTGGCGAAGGACGAGATTCCTCGCTAGCGTTTCATCAGACTGAAGATGTCTGCGCAAACCCGCTCGGAATGACAAATCGTGAACTACTGAGTCTCTGAATCTCCCAGTCTCCGAATCTCCCAATCAACTCAACGAATCCTCACCCCGACTCCATTTCCGCCACAGCCGCCTGGGCATACTGCCGTCGCTGCCAGAGTTCCCGTCCCTTTTGAATGAGATTTGGCACCAGCACGGACAGGATCAGCAAGACGCCGATGACACCGGTTTGGATGTGGCCGCTCAGATTGGCCAGGGCCATGCCGTTGCGCAGGTTCAGAATCAGCAATATGGACAGGCCGACGCCGATGAGGGAGCCCCGTCCGCCAAAAATGCTTACGCCGCCGAGCAACACCATGGTGATAATGTCCAGTTCGAAGCCGAGGGCCAGGTCGCCGCGCACTGCGCCAAGCCGGGCGGCGAAGAGAATGCCGGCCAGTGCGGAAATCAAGCCCGCGGCGGTGAAGAGAATCAGTTTCACCCGCTGCACCTTGACGCCTGAATAGCTGGCCACATCCCGGTTGTTGCCGATGACGTAAATATAGCGCCCAAAGCCCGAATATTGCAAGAGGATGAGCGTCAACACGTAGAGCACGAAAAAGAGAATCAGGGCAAAGGGAAAGGGGCCGATCAGGGGCTGCTGGCCCAGACGGTCGAACCAGGCGGGAAAATCGCCGACGGAGCGATCCTCCAGCAAGATGCGGGCCGCGCCCCGGTAGCCGATGAGGCCGGCCAGGGTTACGGCCAGGGAGGGCAGGCCCGCGCGCGCGATCCAGAAGCCGTTGAAGGCGCCCGTCACCACGCCCGTCGCCAACGCCACCATGAGCGCAAGCCAGAAGGGCGAGCCCCGGTCCCACAGGAAGGCCAGTACGCAGGCAGCCAGGCCCATGACCGACGCGACCGACAGGTCGATCTCGGCGTTGATGATGATGAGCGCCATGACCAATGCCACGATGATCTTCTCGATGGAGAGCATGAACAGGTTGACGATGTTGTTGACGCTGAGGTAGTAGGGCGTCAGCGCCATATTGACACCTACCGAAACGAGCAGCAGGATGAGCAACAAGCCTTCCCAACTGCGCAGCCACCGCAAACTACGCTGCATGTGCGCCCTCCTCCGATGCTGCCAGCCTTTCGGCTTCAGCCTGTTGTTGCAGCCTGCGCGCCCAGTAAGCCCGCAAGCGATTGAGCACTACCGCGTCGATGGCCACGGCCAGGAGAATGAGCAGGCCCAGAATGGCATCGCGCCAGAATTCGCTGATCGAGAGCCAGCGGATCAGGCTCTGTTCCAGCAGATCGATCAGAATCGCACCCAGCATGGCGCCCACGGCCGTGCCCGATCCACCGAAGATGTTGACGCCGCCCACCACGACCGCCGCAACCGACTGCAGTTCCAATCCGAGACCGGCCACGACCGTAATCGTACCAAAGCGGGACAGAAACATGAAGCCGGCCAATCCGGCCAGGGCGCCGCAGATGACGAAGGCCGTGAAAACGGTGCGCTGGGTAGGTAGCCCCATGAAATCGGCGGCTTCCGGATTGGAGCCGATGGCATAGAGGCGGCGACCCCAGGGCAGGTACATCAAGACCAACTGGAAGATGATCACGACCAGGATCGCAATGACGGTCAGCACCCGGAAGTCAAGCTCGCCAATGGAAAAGAGGCTGACCCTTGGCAGGTCGACCAGCCAGTCGGGCAGGGAGCCGGTCGTCACGGTCTTGGCGCCCGAAAATTCGACGAGCATGGTCCGGTAGATGGCCAAGGTGCCCAGGGTGACGATGATGGCCGGCACCCTGCCATAGGCCACCAGCAGGCCGTTGACGCCGCCCAAGAGCGCCCCAATGGCGATGGCCATGAGCACGGCGGCCAGGGGCCACATTTCGTTGTTGTTGGCCAATTGCGTGCCGACGAAGTAGGCCGTGAAGCCCACGATCGAACCCACCGAGAGGTCGATGTTGCGGGTGATGACGACCAGCGTCTGGCCCACGGCCACCACGGCGATGATGGCCGCGCTGGTTGCAACTCGGTTGAAGAAACGGGCCGAAAAATAGTTGTCGATCTGCGAACCAAAGAAGAGCAATGCCAGGGCGATCAGTAGGAGAAGAATGAGTTCGCGGATTTGCTCGGGCCGAACACGACGGAAGAACCAGTTCATGCCGCCACCTCTACGCTTTGATCGGGCGAACCCGGCTCGGGTGTGTCGGCCCGCTGTTGACCCATGGCGGCTGTGATAATCGTCTCTTGGGTCGCCTGGGCTCGCTCGAAGACGCCCATCTGCAGTCCCTCGCGCATGACGAGAATCCGGTCGCTCATGGCCAGCACCTCGGGCAGGTCGGATGAAATGAGGATGATGGCGATGCCCGCGGCCGCCAGATCGCCGATCATGTGGTGCACTTCGGCCTTGGCGCCCACGTCGATACCCCGGGTCGGCTCGTCGAGGATCAGCAGCTTGGGCCGCGTATTCAGCCACTTGGCCAGCAGCACCTTTTGCTGGTTTCCGCCCGACAGCTTGCCGACCTCTTCCTGAATGGAGGGCGTGCGAATGTTGAGACGGTCCCGGAATTCATTGGCCGTGGCGGATTCGGCGCCCGTCTTCACCAGACCCCAGCGATTCAGATAGCTGTGGAGCAGGGGCAAGGTGATGTTGGAGGTAATCGACATGGGCAGCGTCAGGCCGAGCTGGCGCCGATCTTCCGTGACGTAGGCGATCTGCATGTCGACGGCCTGCTGGGGCGATTCGATCTGCGTTTCCCGGCCATCGAAGATGATGGCCCCGCTGTCGGCCGGCTCAATGCCGAAGAGCGCCAGGCCGACGTCCGTGCGTCCCGCGCCCACGAGCCCGGCAAAGCCGAGCACCTCACCATGCCGGACATCGAAATTGATGCCGGAGAAGACGCCTTCCTTGGCCAGATCGCGCACGCTCATGACGACGTCGCCCTTCTCGCTGGCGCGCCGGCCAAAGAAATCGTCCACCTGGCGGCCGACCATGTCGCGAATGGCCCGCTCGGGCGTGTATTCCTCGACAAGCCCGGTCGAAACAAACTGACCATCGCGCAAGACCGTGATGCGGTCGCAGTGGGCGAAGACCTCTTCCATGCGGTGGCTGATGAAGAGGATCGCAACCCCCTGACGCCGCAGGTTGTCGGCCAGGAGAAAGAGCTGGTCTACTTCGTGTGCAGACAGGGAAGCCGTCGGCTCATCCATGATGAGCACGCGCACGTTGAGGGAGATGGCCTTGGCGATCTCTACCGCCTGCTGCTGGGCCAGAGTCAAGCCCCGGGCCGAACTGCGCACGTCGAGATGAATATCGAGCTTGGCCAGAATCTCCTCGGCCGCCTGATACATGCGTCCCCAGTGCAAGAAAATGCCGCGGTTCCGATGGCTGATGAAGATGTTTTCCGCCACATTGAGATCGGGGAAGATCATGGGCTCCTGGTGGATGGCGGCAATGCCGTAGCCCTGCGCGGCAATGGAATTGGCCACCGTGATCGGTTCTCCGCTTAGGAGCATCTCGCCCCAGTCCGGCCGGTAGATGCCGGTCATGACCTTGATCAGGGTCGACTTGCCCGCGCCGTTCTCGCCGAGCAGCGCGTGAATCTCTCCGGGATAAAGGTCTAACGAGACGTCATCCAGCGCCTGGGTGCTGCCGAAGCGCTTGGAAATATGCCGCATTTGCAGGACAGGCGTTTCCATGCTCATTTCCGTCTCATTGCGTACGGAGTGAATCCCGCCAGAAACCCTCATACCCTTGGAGGAGGTCTATCGCCGGATTTCTGTCAAAGTACTCGTGCTGAGCCAAGTCAAAGTACTCGTGCTGAGCTATGTCGAAG
>CAYZLP010000125.1:0-9766 GCA_964478635.1 uncultured Caldilineaceae bacterium | reverse complement strand
AGACCAGCAGTCCATTCTGCTCGTAGAAGCGGGCCATGGCCAGCCAGCGGAAGCAGAGGCACTCATCCGCTTCGACCCAATAAGTTGCTCCATCATTGAGCATCCCGTTACGGGCATAGAAGTCGGCCATGGCCAGCCAACGAACGGCCAGGATTTCCTCATCGGTCAGGTCCGCGAGATCTTGGGCCGCCAAGGGGACGGCAACCACGAGAAGCACCAGGACCATTCCAAAGCTTATCACCAAGGCATACGTCTTCATCTCAACCTCCTCGTGTCGGGCAACCGCCGAACTTCCCGAAGAGAACGAAGACGCAAACCACTTCATACCCCAACTATTTCATCAGCGCCGCGACAGGTTGTCGCCAATATCAAGACAGCAAGGCGGCACGAGTCATTCAAATCGAAAGGCCCCGCCCAAGTGGGCGGGGCCTTCGGAACGCGGATGACGTTAGATCTGTAGGGACTGCCTTCTTACGCCGATTCGCTTCCCACCATGGGCGTGCTGACGGTGGCAGGCTTGATGCGCATGGGTTGGATTTGCCAGTAAGTGAGAGAGCGCCAGAGCCATTCGGCCGGGCCAAAGCGAAAGTAGCGCAGCCAGAGAGGTGAGACAATCAACTCGATCGTCCAAATCGCCAGAACGACAAACAGCTGCTGGACTCGCGTTGCGCTGCCAAAGAAGCCCAGGCCGTGACCGTAGAAGATGAAAGTGGCCAAGAGTGTCTGCACCAGGTAATTGGTCAAGGCCGTTCGCCCCACCGCCGCCAGTGCGTGCTGTAGCCAGGGAAGCCAGGTCGTCCTGAGCCAGAGGATGAGCACGCCCACATAGGCCAGACTTACGAAGACGCTGGCCCAGTAGTTGAACTGATACCCGGCGCCCAGACGCACATAGATGGGATCCCAACCGTGGACAAAGTTCTGATAGCCGCCCCAGGCTACGATGGGGAGGGCGACCAGGGCGCCGATGGCGATGAGGGCGGCGTAGAAACGGGTGCTCCGCTTGTCGGAAAAGACGTCCCACTTGAAGAGCGCCATACCCATCAACATGAGTCCGCCGGCCCGCCACAATCCCCAGTAGAGAAGCGACACGGTCTGCATTTCCAGCGTCGTCGGTACGCGCACGGACATCTGTTCGAGCCAGCCGCCCCGGTAGGCCGCAACTTCGGCGGAAATTACCTCGGGCCCGGGCCAGAAGTCGGCGGCGAATTCCGCGCCTATCTCGGGCGGCGCCATCGAGACCATCTGCGCGCCGGAAAAGGCAATCAGCGGACCCACGGCAAAAATGATGATCCCGACAATGAGCAGCCGGCGCGGCGGCCAGTTGCGGAACCAATAGACGATGAAGCCGCAGAGGGCATAGAGAACCAGAATGTCGCCGGACCAAAGAAGATACCCATGCATGAGGCCGATCACCAGCAGCCAGAACATGCGCCGATAATGGAGCCCCACTGCGCGTCTTCCGCTTCGTTCCGCCTTGGCCGTCATCAGCACGATGCCGGCGCCGAAGAGCATGGAGAAGAGAGTCATAAACTTCTGATCGGCGAAAAGATAGCTGAACCACCAGACGACCCGATTTGCGCCCGTCAGGTCACCGTAGGCGGCAGGAATAAAGTAGGCCGCCTCCGGCATGGCGAAAGACTGTATATTCATCAGCAGGATACCGAAGAGCGCAAAGCCGCGCAGGACATCCAGCGTGACGATGCGTTCGGTCGCTTTGATAGGTGTAACCACGGTCCCCATAAACCAATTGCTCCTTTCCTGGGCAGAGAAACGGCCGCCAACCGGCTGTTCGTCCCCAGGGTAGCATGCAAAAGGTCATGTCCGATAGGGTCAAAGGTCATGTGCTCGCTCTCTATCCCTTCACGCCGCTGTAGCTGATGCCTTCGATGAAATACCGCTGGAAAAAGAAGAAGATCAGGGCCATGGGCAGCGTCGTCAACATCGAGCCAGCCAGGAGGGCGTTCCATTGCAGGTTTTGCCCGATGCCGCCGCGCAAGAAGGCAAGGCCCAGCGGCAGGGTATAGAGGTCCTGATTGGTGGTGATGACAATCAACGGATGCATGAACTCATTCCAACTGCCCTGAAAGGAGAAGATAATCAACGCAATGACGGCTGGCCTGGCCAAGGGCAGGGCGACCTGGAAGAAGGTCTGTAAACGATTCGCACCATCGATACGCGCCGCTTCTTCAATCTCCATGGGCATCGACTCGAAGAATTGCTTCATGAGGAAGATGCCGAAGGCCGTGACCATTTTGGGCACGATCAAGCCCGTATAAGCATCGACCATGCCCAGCATGCGGAGAACCATGAACATAGGAATCAACAAGACCACTCCCGGAATCATCATGGTGCCCAACAACAGGAGGAAGACCGCGTTACTGCCGGGAAATTTAATCCGCGACAGTGCGTAGCCTGCCAGCCCTGCGAAGATGACATTGGAGATCGTCACGATGGTCGCAATGAAGGCGCTGTTGATAAACCAACGCCCCACATTCAGATCGAAGAGCCGTTGATATCCTTCGAGCGTCCAAGTCTGGGGAATCAGCGCGACGGGATTGGCGTTGATCTCAGGCAAGGGTTTGAAGCTCGTCGTCAATGCGAGCAGAAACGGATAGATGAAAGCCAGAGCGAGCAACAAGAGCAAGCCGTAGGAAAGCGCCATCCGCACCCGCTGCCACAGAGGCGAAGGCTGTCCCACTCGGCTGACTGAACCGACGGTCATAGGTTTTGGTCTCCTCGGTTAACGTCATCAATGGTGCGTACAACTATGGGTAGCGCATGCCGCACAACGGGCGCAGATGCGAACGAAACAGTCCGCCTATTGTCACACTTCTTGAACTTCGGACATTCCTCCAGCACGAAAACCGGCGGGAATGTCCGAAGTTCAAGTGACGTCTCTATTAGACGCCGCCGCCCTCTGTAATCCGGCGTTGGATCAAAGTCAGAACAAAGATGATCAGGAAGAGCAAGACAGCGATGGCAAGACCAACGCCCATCTCGAAGTTGTTGAAGCCCGAACGATAAACGAGATAGGCCACCGTGAGCGTCGTCTTGGCCGGCCCGCCCGAACTCATAACATAGACCTGGTCGAAGACCTGATAGGTGCCCATGAGACCCAGGGTTACCACGAAAAAGGTGGTCGGACGCAACAATGGAAGCGTGATTTTACGGAATGTAGTCCAGCCATTGGCGCCGTCCATCTGCGCTGCCTCATAGACTTGGGGCGGGACGTCCTGCAACGCCGCCAGAAAGATCACCATCATGGTGCCAATGGTGGTCCACGTATTCATGATCATGATGGCTAGAAGAGCAATGCTCGGACCGCTGATCCAGTCCCAAACGGACAATCCCAGCACGGAAGTGTCGAGGAGCCAGGGTATGTTCTCGGGATTGATGCCGAGCGGCGTCAGCCAGATGTGGAACAAGCCGCGGGCATCGGCCATCCACGCCACCGGTTCCCATGCGCCGAAGGTGAGAACGGAGAGCACCTCGTTGATCAGGCCATCTTTTTGGTAAAGAAAGAGAAAAATGAGGCTGATGGCGACGGAAGAGGTGATGGCCGGAAAGTAGTAAGCCGTACGAAAAACCCCCTTGAAGCGCAACAGGCGCTGGTTGACCACGACAGCCAGGAAGAGCGCAATTGCGGTTTGGGCCGGCACAACGCCCAAAGCGAAGTAAGTGGTATTCTTCAGCGCCTTATAAAAATCCTGCTGCCGAATGCCGCCGCCAAAAAGCACATCGGCGTAGTTGCCTAGCCCGATGAAGTTGGCCTCGCCGGGCGGGCTGATGCCATTCCAGTCGGTGAGGCTAAAATAGAGTGCAAAGAGAATCGGGATGATGACAAATACCCCGAAGAGGAGCAACGTCGGCGTCATGAACAGCCAGCCGGCGATGGCATCCTGGCGATCCTGTTGTTTGATTCCGGTAGCCATGGCTTCCTCGGTTAGTCAATAGGAATAGAACGCGCCTCTACGGGATTGGGCGGATCTCCGCGGAACACATTACGAATCTGTCCGAAAGCGCTCTGTTTTGAACAGTTCGGTCAGAGAAGACCCGGCACTCCCCGCCGAATTTCGGACAGGTTCTCAAGCTACACGCCGCGTGTAGCCGCCCAATCCGCGTCCTATGCGAACTTAGCGCCCAAGCACTTCGATGCCGACGGTCTCGGTATCGGCCAGGACGGCATCAACTGATTTTGCCCCGGCCAGGGCTTCCTGGAGACCGGCGTTAAAAGTATCCAATACGTCGGCAAAGCCGGGCTGGAACTGCCACGGATAGGCGTATTCTGCACCGTTCAGGAACGCTTCCTGTTCCGGGTATTGCTCGAGCCAGCCGTCGCGCAGGCTGGTGCGGGTCGGCATGGCCAAGCCCAAGTCAGTCCAAGCCTTCATGCCCTCGGGGCCGGTCAAAAGAGTAATCGCCCGGGACGACGCAGCCGGATTGCTGCCATTGGACGGTGCGCCATAGCAGACGGTGAAGGATAGCGTGGCCTTGCCGCCCGGGCCTGCCGGAAGCTCCGACACTGCGAAGTTGACGTCGGGGAACTGATCCCGCATGTAGGGCATGATCCAATTGCCTTCAATGGTCATGGCCGCGTTGCCCTTGCCGAAGGCCTCGCCATTCCAGCCGGCGCTCAGATCGGCCGGCTGGGCGGCAAAGCCGTCCTGCACCAACCCCACGTAGAATTCAAGCGCCGTTTTGGCTTCGGGGCTGTTGATGGTCATCTCCGTAAAGTCTTCATTTGTGACGGAACCGCCGGCCTGATAGAGGAAAGCCAACCAGCGCGCCATGTCCGCGCTCAACGAAAGGCCGTATACACCGGCATCCGCGTTGGTCAACGCCTCGGCGGCCGCGCGCAGGTCATCCCAAGTCCAATCGGTTGTGGGATAGTCAAGACCGGCGGCATCGAACATATCGGCGTTGTAGACCAGACCCAAGGTGCTAAAATCCTTGGGCGGACAATAGAACTGGTCGTCCGCGGTAAAGGCTGCGCGCAGATTCGGATAGAAGTCGTCCGGGTCTTCGATCCCTTCGACGGGCGCGAGCGCGCCTGACTTGACCAGATCGGGGAATTTGAAGGAGTCAATATAGAAGACGTCCGGGGGAGCGCCGCCTGCAATTGAGGTCTGAAGCTTGGTATCGTAATCGGGCACCAGATTCAGCGAAATGTTGAGATCCGCTTCGCGACCATTGATCTCGTCGACGACAGCCTGGAGCCGATCGTTCTCGGCTTCGGAGCTGGCCCAGCCCATCAGCTGAAGTTCGGCTGCTTCGTCGGAGACTGCGCTGTCACCGGCGGCTGCGCTGTCGCTCTCTGCAGGCGGTGCAGCCGGCGAGGCGCACGCGCCCAGAGCAAGCGTCAGCGCCAACAAGGCCGCCAGCCAGATAGATGTACGACGTTTGAATTGCATGAGAATCCTCCGAGTTGAAATGTTGAAACAAAGCGGACAAACAAACGATGAACGGCCATTGGAAACGCCGTCAGCGTGCGATTTCTGGAATCACTTTTCCTGCGACGAGAGCATGGACCAAGAATCTGTCCGCAAACTCTCTATGGCGAACCATTTGGTCAGAGGGGCCTCGGGCCTCACAACCGAATTCTCGGATCGGTTCCAAGGGTGACTGCTTTTTTCAGATTGATTCGGGCCCGATCTCGACTTTGTGCGCCTCACCGCGCAAGCGCAGCGTGAAGGCCAGCCGCCGCCAATGGCGCGGCAGGCGTGGCGCCAGCGTTAACCCTTCATCGGTCAGACGCACGCCGGCGAAGCCAAAGACCAGCGCTTGCCAGAGACCGCCGGCCGAAGCAATATGGATGCCTTCGCCGGCATTGCCGCGTACGTTGAACACGTCCGCCCGGGCGGCGCGCATGAAGTGCTCATAGGCCACATCCGGCTGGTCCATCATGCACGCGGCGCGCGCCATCATAGAAGGTCCCAGCGACGAGCCGTAGGCGTGATCCGTACGCGGGTCATAGTAGGACCAGTTGGCGGCCAGATCGGCATGCCCGAATTCATCCGGCAACAACGTTGTGAGCATGAGCACATCGGGCTGCTTAAGAACTTGATGCGCGTTGGCCCCTTCGATACCGAGGATGGTTTGCATCGATTGCGTGCGCCCCGCCATGGCCGGCCAATCCACTTCCTTCAGATCGAAGAAGCCGGCAAACTGTTCGATGAGCCCCGTTTCCGGGTCCCGGAGGACGACCAGGTTATCGGCGATGTCCAACCAACGGGCGAGGCGCGCCGGCGTTAGATCCAATTTTGCGCGAATGACCGCAGCCACAGCGCTAGCATGCCCCTCCAGCCAGGCCAGGCTTTCGACGGCCCGACGCAAGTGCCAGGCCGCCATGGCGTTGGTGAAGGCATTGTTGTCCACGTGCTCGTGATATTCATCCGGGCCGATGACGTCAGAGAGGGAGTACTGTCCCGGCGCAGGCGTGTCGGGTTCGACGCGACTCTCCCAGAAGCGTGCACTCTCCAAGATGATCGGTGCGCCGACCGCGCGCATAAAGGCATGATCGCCCGTCGCCTGCCAGTATTGCCAGATGGCGTAGGCAATGTCGGCCGTAATGTGGAGTTCGATGTCCCCGCACCAGATGCGGATCAACTCTTCTCCCTCAGGACCGGGCACCCAGCGGGGCGTGACTTCATCGCCCGTCTCCGCGCTCTCCCATGCGAACTGCGCGCCGGCCCACCCGTTCTCGGCAGCCTTGCGCCGCGCGCCCGCCAGCGTGTGCCAACGATACATGAGCAGATTGCGGGCGATGTGGGGCTGTACATAGGTGAAGAAGGGCAATGCAAAGAGTTCCGTGTCCCAAAAAGCGTGACCTCGATAGCCGAAACCGCTCAGAGACTTTGCGCCGATGCTCACCCGTTCGTCGGTAGCGGAGGCTGCGATCCGCAGCTGAAACAGCGCATGGCGCACGGTGAGTTGGGCCCCGTCGTCACCTTCGATGATGACGTCCGCGTCCTGCCAGAACGCGGCCCAAGCGACGGTATTGGCCTGTGCGAGCGCCTCGAACCCTGCTGCGCGCAGGTCAACAGCCTTGTCCAGGGCCGCGGCCAAGGGATCCGCCACATCTCGGTCGGTGTAGATGCTGACCAGCTTATCAAGGGTCAGGACTGCGCCGGCTTTCAGACGGGCAGTTACATCCCAGCCGGGCCCACCCGGACAGTCGGTATAGTCGCTGTGATTCTCCGCGCCTGCGGCCAGCGTCACCATGGCCATGGCCAAGCGTTTGCCCGTGCGGCGGGTCTGGCCGGTGAGATAGACAACATCCCCCTGGACGCCCTGCTCAAAATTGCGCCAATGGAGCAAGCCCTGATTTTCCACATGTCCATCCAGGCGGGAGCGCAGGCGCAGGTCGACGGCGTCGGCCAGGGAGGTAATCGTGACGCGTAGGCCCAGTGTGTGGGGATCCGCCAGGCTGGCGAAGCGAGTGAAGGTCAGCTCCACCGGCGCGCCCGACGGCGCACGCCAGTAGAGATGGCGCTGCAGTTCCCCCCGGCGCAGATCGAGTTGACGGGCATACTGGGTGATCTCTCCCTCATCCAGACCAAAGCGCCAGCCGTCGATCCATAGCTCTAAAGCGGTCCAATCGAAAGCATTGGCCAATTCAGTGTAGACGATGGGCGCGTCGTCCCACAGACCGTGGACGAGGGTAGCCTGCTCGTCGCCGGGAAAGCGTTCTTCCAAGGTTCCCCGTGTACCCAAATAGCCATTGCCGATGGTCATGACCGTTTCCATATGGTGCGGATCGGCCGTATTGAAGGCGGCTTCGGCAACGCGCCAGGTCGCGGCGGCCAGCAGTTGGGATAGCGTAACGCCATCCAGATCGTTCAGGACGACATCCGCCTCCCCGACGCGGGTCGCCGGGCCGATGCCGACGGTCGCCATGCCCGCAGAGCGTGCGCCGGCGATGCCCGAAGCCGCATCTTCTACAACGACACAGGCGCCGGGCGGCAGGTGCAGACGCGCGGCCGCCAGCAGAAAGAGGTCTGGGTGGGGCTTGGGACGGTCATAGCCTGGCGGAACCTCCGCCTCCGGGCCGGCAATAATGACTGCGAAACGATGGGCAATGCCCAAGCGGTCCAGGACGGTAAGAGCATTGTTGCTGGCGGAGACAATTCCTGCGGCCAGGCCGGCATTGTCAATCTGGTCGAGCAGGGGCACGACGCCCGGCAGAAGCTCATGCGGCGTGACCTGTTGGAGATAGTCCTGATAATAGCCGTTCTTGCGCGCCATCCAGGCTTGCGCAGTCGCTTCGTCAAGGGATCGGCCGGCGAGTAAGATATCCAGTGAGGCCCGCCGAGAGACGCCCCGCAACAGTTCATTGCGGGCCCGGTCGAAAGGCAGACCTTCCTCATCGGCCAGGCGCTGCCAAGCCAGATAATGATATTCGGCGGTGTCGGTGATGACGCCGTCCAAATCGAAGAGGACGGCGCGAAGGGATTGGATCACGGCACGGTTCCTGCGGCTGGTGCATCGCGGCGCAATTGCCTACGCAGCGATGCTGTCGAACAATCAAAGAACTGCTGTGATTGCCGCCCGCCGTCAGGTGCGTGCCTGTCAGACAGTACGCAGGCTTGACTCGCGTACGATCAGTTCAGGCGGCAATGTAATGCTGTCAATTGTTTGGCCGCGTCCCTCGATGACGGCAACCAGCCGGGTCACAATTTCCCGCCCCACTTCTGCAATCGGCTGACGCAGGGAGGTCAAGGACGGACGCAAGTGTTGAATACCCGGCGTGTCGTCAAAGCCGGTGACGCCAAACTCCGGGCCGACGGCCAGCCCCGCATCTTGGGCCGCGCGCAAGGCGCCGATGGCCAGCTGATCGTCGATTGCAACCACGGCCGTGGGCCGGCGTGCGGGCGGCAGAGCCAGCAGACGTTGCACGGCGGCATACCCCGTAGCGGCGCTGCTGGGCGCATGTTGAACCCACTCTTCGTCAACGGCCAAGCCGACCTCTGCCATGGCCTGGCGGTAACCGTTTTCGCGGGCCGTTCCCGTACGCGAACGCCCATCCCAGGCCAGGAGTCCGATTCGACTGTGCCCCTGTTCGACCAGGTGCGCCACTGCCAGCCGGGTGCCGCTTCGGCCATCCACGTCCACATACTGAAAGGACCATTCGGGATTCGAGCGGCCGAAGGTCACAAAGGGAAAGTCCAGTTCCAGGAGCAGACGGATGCGCGGGTCATCATAATCGGTACTGGCGACGATGAAGCCGTCTACTCGGCCGGTACGGACGAGGTTGCGGTAAATCGCCACCTCGTCCTCAGCGTTATGGGTTGGAAAGAGGAGCAAGTGATAGCCAACGCTGTCCGCCTCTTCCACCACGCTGGACAGAAAGCTGTCCAGAATTGGATTCGGTTGGGAAGGCGGCGCCGGACTCCACGTGTAGCCGATGAGTAGCGACGCCTGCTTGCGCAGATTGCGTCCGGTCACATTGGTCCGGTAGTCCAGTTCCTCGACAACCTTCCAGATCAGCGCTTCCGTTTCTGGGGCGACATTGGCTTTACCGTTGAGCACCTTGGAAACGGTCTGATAGCTTACGCCGGCCTTGGCCGCCACATCTTTCAAGGTCACTTGTTTCGTCACGAGAAGCCCTTTCTCCACAAATCCATGGGACAGAAAGCGTGTTTCTCGCTTTAGGCGAACGTTCGCCCGAACGTTCGCCTAAAGCATATCATTAATTTCATAGGGTGTCAATCCCCCAAAATACGCGCGACTGAGCAACCGAGTTTTTGACGAAACTCGGTTCCTCAGT
>CAYZLP010000124.1:0-9779 GCA_964478635.1 uncultured Caldilineaceae bacterium | reverse complement strand
CCGAGAGCATGGGGGGTGCGGGGTTGATCCAGATGGCCGGGCGGGTGCGCTGGGCCATGCGCTTGAAGATGTCGAGCCGAGGATCGTTGTAGTTGTTGCGCCCGTCCCCCACGACGATGAGGGTCGTGCGGTGATCGATGGTGTCCATGTAGCCGGCCGCGAAGTTCTCCAGGGCATAGCCCAGATCGGTGCTGTAGTAGCCCGGCGGCATGCGGATCAGCACCTGGTCGATGGCCGCGTTGGCGTCCCGTCCCTGAAAGTCGGGCGTGATGTACTCCAGGTGGTCGATGAAGGCGAAGGCATGAGTCTTGGTGACCAGATCCTGGAGCTGGTAAACCAGGCTCAACATCAGTTCCGAGCAGTGGCGCATGGAGGTGCTGATGTCGCAGATGACGACCAGCTTGGGCCGGAGGCGGTGATCGCGGTGCTTGATCTCCACGGGCACGCCGCCGTGCTTGAGATTGGCGCGGATAGTCGCCTTGGCGTCGAGCTGGCCCGTCTTGGCCCGCTTCTGGCGCAGGGCGATGCGGCTGCGCAGGCGGTTGGCCAGGCGGCGCACTTCCCGGCGCAGGATCTCCATGTCCCGATCCGAGAGCGCGCCGAAGGGCTTGTCCATGAGCTGGTCGACGTTGGCGTTGTCAGGCGGCTGTTCGCCCATGTTTTCGGCGATGCGCCGGCCGGCATATTGACGCATCTGCTCGGCCAGGGCTTCCTGGTTGGCCTGAATCATCTCGCGTAGTTGCTCCAGGCGCTGCTTGTTCATGCCCATCTGTTCGAGCATCTCCATCATTTCGCGCAGCGCGTCCCGCACCTCGTTGAACTGCAGCGCACGCTGCATGCGCTTGGTTAGCCAATCCTGGTAGCGCAGGTCATCCTGGCGGTTGAGCCCCACCATTTGGCCCAACTGGCGCAATTCCTCTTCGCTGAGCTGCTCGCCGCGCAGGAGACGCTCCATCATCTCGCGCAGCTTCTCGTTGAACATACGCAGGGCCTGGGCCAGCATCTGGGCCTCTTCCGGCGTCATGTCCTCGGTTAGATCCATCATGGGCGGGGCCGAAGCCGTATCGAAGAAGAGGGGGAAAAGCTCGTCGAAGGTTGGCAAGCTCTCGGCATCCTTCACCAGCGTCGAGCGCAGGCTTAGCCGGAAGGCCTCCCGATCCGCCACGCCCAGATTTTCCACGGCCAGAAAAGCGTCGGCGCTCTCGGCCATGCTCACGCGCACGCCCCCGGCCCGCAGCGCCGCGATAAACTTGATGATGCGATCTTCCATGTGTGAACCTCCGGTTCCCCTAATCCCGCCAGCGAAACTGGCGCAGCTCATCGTCATCCACATCCACGCCCCGCTGGGAGACGTTGACGCGCCGGCGTACTTTGTTGAGATCGGTCTCGTGCTTGAGGAGGACGCTCATGGTATTTTCCAGCACCTGGGCGTCGAGCTGCTTGGCGTTGAGGGCGACCAGGGCCTTGGCCCAATCCAGGGTTTCGCTGATGCTGGGCGATTTGCGCAGGTCGAGGTCGCGCAGTTTTTGGACCAGGGCGACGGCCTGGGCGGCCAGCTTGGGGTTCAGGTCGGGTACCTTGAGCTTGACCACGTCCAGCTCCTGCTCCATGGACGGGTAGCCGATGAACAGGTAGAGGCAGCGGCGCTTGAGGGCTTCGCTCAGTTCCCGGGTGTTGTTACTCGTCAGCAGCACCAGGGGGCGATGCACGGCGGCCAGGGTACCCAATTCGGGCACGCTCACCTGGAAGTCGCTGAGAACCTCCAGCAGGAATGCCTCGAATTCGGCGTCGGCCCGATCGATCTCATCGATGAGGAGCACGACGGGCTTCTCGCTCAAGATGGCCCGCAGGAGGGGGCGCTGGAGGAGAAAGCGCAGGGAAAAGAAGACGTCTTCCTCGTCGGCCAGGCGATCCGCAGCCTCGGCCAGCGTATTGGTTTCGGCCAGGGTATCCTGAAGCTTGTCGCGCAGAAGTTGAGTGTAGAGCAACTGTTTGGCATACTCCCATTCATAGAGCGCTTTCGTTTCATCCAGCCCCTCGTAACATTGGAGGCGAATCAGCTCGCGGCCCGTTGCGGCCGCGATGGATTTGGCCAACTCGGTCTTGCCCACGCCGGCCGGCCCTTCGGTCAACAGCGGCTTGCCGAGCTGCTGGCTCAGGAAGACCGTTGTTGCGATTTCGTCGCTGGCGATATATTGTTGTTGACTGAGGGCATCTTTGACGGCGGCAGGGGAGGCATAGGTAGGTGTCGTGGTCACAAAAATCTCCTGTGAACGGAAAAGCGACAGCACAAATGATCCACTTGGCGCCAGTGTACACCATCGGCGCAGGGATGTAAATCGATTAGGGGGTTCTATTAATGATCGACCATACAAACTTGATTGCGTTTGCCCAGGCCCTGGTGCAGCGGCCGAGCCTGAGCGGGGAAGAAGGCGATGTGGCGCGTCGAATTGCGGAAGAGATGACGGCCTTGGGCTATGACCAGGTGCTGACCGACGATTTGGGCAGCGTCGTCGGCGTGATCGAGGGCGCCCACCCAGGAAAGACGATTCTGCTCGATGGGCATACGGACACGGTAGGCATCTCGCCCGGCGTGCCCTGGCAGCGGGATCCCTTCTGCGGCGACATCGTGACGACGCCGCGGGGCGAGGCCATCTACGGTCGGGGCAGCGCCGACATGAAGGGCGCACTGGCCGCCATGGTCCACGGCGCGGCCGCAGTCGATCGGGACGCCCTGGCCGGCCGCATCGTCGTCAGCGCTTCGACCCTGGAAGAGGTGTTGGAGGGGGTGGCCCTGACCGCGGTCATGGCCCGCTTCCCGCCCGATTTCGTCATCATCGGCGAGCCGTCGGGGCTGGAGATCAGCCGAGGCGGCCGGGGCCGGGCCGAGGTGCACCTGGAAACCATCGGGCGACCCTCCCATTCGTCCGCGCCCCAGCAGGGCCGCAATGCGGTCCTTGACATGATGCGCGTCATCGCCCACGTCGAAAGCATCGAATTGCCCGCGAACGAGATCATGGGACCGGCCATCTTTGCCCTGACCGACATCGTCTCCGACCCCTATCCCGGCCATTCCGTCATCCCCAGCATCTGTCGGGTGACCTACGACCGGCGCCTCCTACCCGGTGAAGCGCCCAAGGAAGTGCTGGCCGCCATCACGGACGCGGCTGAGCTGGATGATATTCAGCTGCACGCGGTCATCGGCCAGGGCCAATACACGGCTTACACGGGCAAAACAGTGACCCACAATAAGTTCTTTCCGGCGTGGCTGCGGGAAGAAGAAGACGCCTATGTGCGGGCCGCGCTGCGGGGCGTCGAGCAGGCCGGGATTGCGCCCCGAACCCGAGCCTACCGCTTCTGTACGAACGCGGCCTACAGCGCAGGCATTGCCGGGGTGCACACCATCGGCTTCGGCCCGGCCGACGAGCCCGACGCCCATATCGTGGACGAGTGCCTGCTGGTCGACGATCTGCTGGCCGCTGCCCGGGGCTATCAAGGCATCATTACGGCCGTTGCGGCGTGAGCGAAATGGCCGCTTGCGGACGTCCGGGCTATTGGGTCCAGCCGATGATGGAAGCGGCCGCGCGGGCAATTGCTGCCTGGCGGTACGCACCGCCGTATGATCTCTACAATCTGACTGGCGACAATCTGGCCGGCGAAGAGGTCGAGTTGATCCGGTTCCTCTGCGATCCGGCAAACGATTACTACGCGATTTATGGACACGGCGATGGAATCTGCGATGGACACAGCGATCGACTAAGAGCGGGCGAGACGGAGCCGATCGGCTATTGCTGCTTTGGCGGGGATGCCCGAGTCCCGGGCGGCGTCTATCCGGAAGAGGCGCTGGACATCGGCGTGGGGATGCGGCCTGAACTGACGGGCGGCGGCCGGGGGCGCGATTTCATCGGCGCCGTCATTGCGTATGGGCTGACCCGCTATCGACCGCCCTTGCTCCGGGTGACCATCGCGGCCTTCAACGAACGTTCCCAACGCGTTTTCCGGGGCCGCGGCTTCACACCCGTCCGCCGTTTCACCCGCCCCACGGCCGCACCCCACGACTTCGTGATCATGCTCGGGGAAAGACGATAGGCCGCGGATGCCGCAGATTAGGCGGATTCATGCTGATTCTTCCTTAAAGAAGAAATCCGTGAAGATCCGCCCAATCCGCGGCATCCGCGGTCTATCTCTAGATTCGTTCGCGCATGCGTTCCAGGGTCAGCATCATGCCGCGGTTCGTCCGGTCGGCCAGGACATAAGCGGCCAGGATGCCGCCAAAGAGACCGAAGAGGTGGCCCAGCCAGGAAACGCCCTGCTGAAGGGGCAGAATGCCGAAAAGCATGCCGCCATACAGGAAAAGCGCTACGACGGCTAGGACCACGGCCGGGATGCTACGCTCGTAATAGCCCCGAGCCAGCAGATAGCCCAGAAAGCCGAAAATTACGCCGCTCATGCCCACGTGGATCGAGTCGCCGGCCCCAAAGATCCAAACGCCCAGTCCGCTGACGACAGCGGCGATGGCGGCGACCACGGCGAAGTCGCTCACCCGGCGAACCATCACCAGCCAGCCCAAGATGATGAAGGGCAGCGTGTTGGCCAGCAGGTGACCGGGGCCCAAATGCAGAAATGGCGACAGCGCGATGTTGCGTAGACCGACCAGCGACCGGGGCTGAATGCCCAGAAAGTCCAGGCTGCCGCCAAAGAGTGCGAGGTCAACGATCTCCACCATCCACATGATGCCCACGAAGGTCGCCAGGATCAATGTGTGGCCGACTAAGGTTCGCTTGAAGCGATCGAGGTACTGTCTGCTGTTGAGTTGCATCTTTGCTTTCCTGGTTTCGATCTTGTACCGCTGTCTACCCCGGCCCGATCGGCGGTTTCTTCCCGCGGACCCTTTCGGATACAATGCAAAAGTCGGGCTGAATCCGGGGCCTGGCGCCGCCGCTTAGGAGACCTATGGCCTATTCCTTCCGTGACGTCTATCGCCCGCTTCGCGTGCTGTTGCGCGTAAACGGCCTGCTCATTGGCTGCCTTTGGGGCGCCGTGCTCCTGCTGGCCCCTGCCCAGCGCCTGATGCGTTGGGGGCTGCTGGCCGGCGACCCGGGCTGGACAGCCCGGCTGGCAGGCGCACTACTCATCGTTGTCGGTGTCTATTTCTTACTTGCAGCCAATGAGACAACGCTTGACGTTCCCGTCTTGGTTACGAGCCTTCTGGCCCACGGCCTCATCGCCATCGTGCTCTTGATGGCTTACCTTCAGCGCGATCTGGCCGGACTCAACTGGCTTGGGCAACTGCTCCTGATCGCCGTGGTGCTGCTCTGCCTCGTGGGCGCGTTGCTGCCCCTGCGTTATCTGCGCGCCGAATATCGCACCTATTGACCCCTGCAAGTGAACGACCCTTTGTTTTGGCAAACCATAAACAAAGGTTGTGCTATCCTTGGAGAATGGGGGAATTCTTACCGAACCCGGTCCCCGGCGCCGATATACTGATAGCGTATTTCTCCTCCTCCTTTGTGTGCAGGGAGCGACATGGCGGTGTCGCTCCCTGTTCCTTTTCTAGACACTTTTCAATTGCATTACGTTTCCCTGGCGGAAAAGTTGCATAATTCCGGTCTTGCGGCTGATCCGTAGACGGGTCGGGCATTGTCCTTATGACCGGTGAATGGGATGGAAGGCCTTGCTGCCTTGACTCGATCGGAGAGGCCGGGTTCAATTTTCTCGCTCTTGATGTGGCCCTGTTCGGTGATTGTGCTACACTACAGCTGTTTTTCAACTTTCATGCAGACCTTCACATAGTGATCTGATGGATCCATTATGAGTTTTCTGAAACGAATCTTTGGTCCCAAATTGGATGGCGATGCGCTGGCCCAGTCGCCCAGCAAGGCGGATTATGCCCAGATCGATCTGCTCTCGCGCTTTGGCGGCGGAGCCGCTCCGGCAAGCGAAAAGGAGCGGCTCCGCTGGAACCGGGCGCTGCCTCGTTCTTATGACGAAACGATTGATCTCTTTGTCCGTCAGGGATGGCTGGCGCCCGCCGATGATGGCTATACCGTCACCGCGGAAGGGCAGCCGTATGTTGACGCATATCGCGCACGCTTGGCGCACGCTCGTGAGCGGGTCATGGCGCAGGTGAAAGAGGCGCTCGCCGCCCGGGATGCCGGCGAAGCGCTCGATCTGCGCCGCAACTACGAAGCGAGCCACCCCCTGGGTACGGCTGACTGGACCGGGCCGGAACCGCAGCTCAGCCGCAGTTCCCTGACACGGCGCATTCTCTACCTGGATCACTGGCTGCTGGATGGCCTCACTCCGGAAACCGTTGAGTGGCTCAAGCTATATGCCGCGGAACAGCATCTGTGGGAAGCATACTGGCGCCTGCCGGCCGCCGAGATTCCCGACTTCGTCCGCGCAGATCTGGCCACCGAGGATCTGGCGATCGAGGAAGCGGTCTACTGGAAGGCCTATCAGCTGGCGCTCTACGTCGACAACCAGGAGACGTGGCAGCGCTGCAAAGGGGGCGATCACGTGCGGCGGATCGAAGTCGTGGCTGCCGACGATCATCTTACCTGTGATGTATGCCGGGAGACCCATGGGCAGGAGTACCTGGTTGCCCGCGTGCCTGAATTGCCCCATCGTACCTGCACCTCGCGCGTCGGCTGCCGCTGTCGCTATGAGCCGGTACTGGAGTCATATGAGGATCTGGAAGGCTGATAGGCGCTCGCCTGGTCGCCCGACGGCCGTTTGGTTCCGGGTTCTTCCCGTCCCTTTTTCGCTGCGTATTGTTCGGTATAGCCAAAACGCCATGCTGCGCCAATCATGGCTAGCAGTCCCACCCCAATAATTCCGGCGACCAAAACAAACTGATCGTGCAGGGCCAGGACGATAATCTCCGGTGGGGCCGATTGCAGCTCGGTGCCCGCGCCGCCATGGTGTACCAGGCGGGCTGAAAGAAATGCTCCGAGCACAGAGACGCCGGCCAGTTGGGCATTTGTGCGCACCATGCCTGCCAGGCCGGATGCGACGCCGAGCCGCTTCTGCGGCACCGCGGCCATCATGGCGCTGCTGTTGGGGCTGTAAAATGCGGCCAGTCCGACGGCCACCGGCAGCAGACGCAGGGCGAAGCCTAGGGGCGTGCCGTCGACGCGCAGCGTGGCCATGGCGCCATAACCGACGATCAGGGATGCCATGCCGAAGAGCATGGGCGGGAGTCTCCCGATGCGATCGGAGAGATAGCCGGCCATAGGCTGGAGGATGCCGATGGCAATGGGAACGACGGCCATCATCAATCCCACCCAGAGAACCTTGAGCTCCAACACGAACTGCAGGTAAAAGGGTAGGAGCAGGACGACGCCGGCAATGGCCAGGAAGACCAGCCAGCTTGCGGCCAGATTGACGCTGAACTGAGGCAGGCGAAAGAGGCTCAGATCGACAATCGGGTGGGCCGTGCGCTGCTCGACGATCAGGAAGAGTGCGGTAGAAACAGCCGCCGCAGTAAGCAGTGCAAGGGGCAGCGGCGCGACGAAGCCGCGGATTTGACCCGCGGTCAGGCCCAGGGTTGCGCAGAGCAGGGCGACCGCCAGCGTGATTGCGCCGCCCCAATCGAAGCGTGGTCGGATGACCGCCGGCCGCAAGGGCGGTACGAAGCGCAGTACCAGGCCAAGGGCGACCAGACCAAAGGGTACGTTGACGAAGAAGATGCTGCGCCAGCCGAAGCGTTCGATGAGGAAGCCGCCCACGGCTGGTCCCAAAACAATGCCGATGGAGAGAAAGCCCGAGGCGATGCCAATGGCCATGCCCAGCCTGCTCCGGGGCCAGGTCTCGGTAATGATGGCAATCCCCACGGAGAGCATCATGGCCGCGCCGATCGACTCGAAAAAGCGGCAGAGAATGAGTATGTTGATGCTCGGCGCAAGTCCGCTGGCCACGGTGCCCAACAGAAAAATGGCGATCCCGGGCGCAAAGACACGCTTCTTGCCCACGACGTCGGCTATTCGTCCCATGTGGACCATGAGCACGGTGATGCCCAGAAGGTAGGCGATGATGACCCATTGGACGGCGGTAAAGCTAGTATCGAACTCCTCCGTCAAGGTGGGCAGGGCGATATTGACGATGCTTCCGTCCAGGCTGCCCAAGAAGAGAACCAGGCTGACGGCCGCCAGGATCCACCAGCGGTCCGAGTAGCCTATCTCTTCGTTTTGCCGGCGCGCGTTATTGGTCACGAAAGCAACTCGCTTGAGTGTGCCGAATGGCGGCACTTGCTCTGAAAACAGACAGCGGACGATGCTGATCGAGCAGATCGTCCCGGATTTTTATCCCTCGTGGTGCGAATGGGTGCATGTGAACTTCCGGGTTGCCGCCTATTCCGTAATTAGGGTCATGTGATTGCGATGGACAGCCGCCGGTCCATAGGTGTAGCCCAACCGGTCGATGATTTCTTCCGAATGGCAGCCCGCAATCTGCTGCAGGTCTTCGCTGGCATAGGCGACGATGCCCCGGGCGAGTTCATGCTGCGCCCCGTCGCGTACTGAAACCGTGTCGCCTCGCTGGAAATGACCCTCCACGCGGACGATGCCGGCCGGCAACAGGCTGCGACCGCCGTGGCAGATGGCCCGGGCTGCGCCGTCGTCGACAACCAGGGCGCCCACCGGTTTGGGTCCGGCCAATATCCAGCGTTTGCGACTCTCCAGGGGGGTGTCCAGCGCAGGAAAGCGGGTGCCGACTGTTTCGCCCGCTGCGGCCCGGGTAATGACATTGGGCGCGCTCCCTGCGCAGATTACCACGTCCGCCCCGGCATGGCGAGCGATGTTGGCCGCCTGGAGCTTGGTCGCCATGCCGCCTACGCCGAGGCCCGTATTGGTGCCGCCGGCATTGGCGCGCAGGTCCTCGTCAATACGGCGGACTTCCGGAATCAGGCGGGCGGCGGGATCCTTCCGGGGATCTGCCGTAAAGAGGCCCGGCTGATCCGTGAGTAAGAGCAGCAGATCGGCGTCGGTCAGGGTTGCTACCAGGGCCGACAGATTGTCGTTGTCGCCGACCTTGATCTCGTCGATGGCGACCGCGTCATTCTCGTTGACGATGGGCACGATGCGGTGTTCGAGCAGGGTGGAGAAGATCTCCCGGGCATTGAGGTAGCGCTGCCGGTTTTCCACATCGGCCCGGGTCAGCAGAATCTGGCCAACCTGGATGCCGTAGATGTCGAAGAAGCGTTCCCACATGAGCATGAGGCGCAATTGGCCTACAGCCGCCAACATCTGCTTGTTGGCAATATTAGGCGGCAGTTGGGGAAAGCCGAGCCGGGCGCGGCCCACGGCAATCGCGCCCGATGAGGTGACGATGACCTCGTGGCCGGCCTGGTGCAGCTCGGCGCACTGGCGGACCAGCTCCACCAGGCGCGGTTGATCCAGCGTGCGCCCGCCGCCGGTGAGTACGCTGGTCCCGAGTTTGACCACAATCCGTTTGTACATAAGCGCAGCAGCAATGACTGTTGTGTCCGGTTGACCGCCCCCAAACGTGCGGAAGGCCGCCCGTGTGGGCCGGGACGATTCCCGAACCGTCAGTATACTCGAAGGACGAAAGAAATCCATAGACCGCAAGCCGCGCAGTGCCAGCACCCCGGGAACGCCGAACCCCAGTTCGGCAAACCGCGCGGCTCCAGCACCCTGGGAACGCCGAACCCCAGTTCGGCGCCCGCCTCTTGCACCGCACATACCACCGGCGAATACACGCACCACCGGGAGAAAAATGGAATGCGTTTCGGTATATTTGGGGATTTACACGACAATGAA